>JBJHCR010000057.1:0-25219 GCA_050486105.1 Vulcanimicrobiota bacterium | reverse complement strand
CCCTACGAGCGACTCTTTCGAGGCGGAGGCAATCCTCAGGAATGGACCTTTTGGCAAGGGTGCCAGGCTGGTCTGGCAGTATTAGGGATCGAAGCCGATGGGGCCATCAAGGGCTGTCCCTCGTTACCAACGAGCGCCTATACCGGAGGAAATATCCGCAACCGCAATCTTCATGACATTGTCACCCAAGCGCCCGAATTGACGATGAATCTTGACGAATCCACCGATCATCTCTGGGGATTTTGTCAAACCTGTGACTATTCAAGGGTCTGCCGAGGCGGATGCTCCTGGACCTCTCACGTGTTCTTCGATCGACGAGGAAACAACCCATACTGCCACCACCGGGCTCTCACCTTAGCCTCGAATGGGCTTAGAGAGAGAGTGGTGCCTCTCAAAAAGGCGGCCGGTTTGCCATTCGACAACGGGGTTTTTCAGCTTATTGAAGAACCGATGGAAACACCTTGGCCAGAATGCGACCCTCTGAGATTTCTTCCAGAGAACGTGCGTTGGCCAGAAGACTGGAAGGATGTCCCCTAAGAAATGGATTACGCGATTTTTGGCCTGAGAGTCGGATCCGCTGAACATGTTCAGAACACCGTAAGAGAGTACCTAGGTCGGGACTACACCCCTCAAAGCGTTCGCCTCGCGGTGAAGATTCCCGTGAGCAATCAAGGGTGGCCGGACAACGCCGCTGGCACCGTACTTAGAGTCGACGAGAAGGGCGTTTTGGTTGGAGCCGAAGAGCCCGAAGGAGTACCACCACTGCTGGTGCCCTGGTCCAACATAGGCTATTTAGCCGAAGGCCTAGAGCCAGTCTAGCCATCCTAAGAGTTCGAGTCGGGCCCGCCCTTTTCGGAGGAGGACGACCCCCTTATGTGGACTCGGTCTCCTCGGCAGATTCGGTCTCCTCGGTGGACTCGGTCTCCTCGACAGACTCGGTCTCTTCGACGGACTCGGTCTCTTCGACGGACTCGGTCTCCTCGACGGACTCGGTCTCTTCGACGGACTCGGTCTCATCGACGGACTCGGTCTCCTCGACGCCCTCGGTCTCTTCGACGGATTCGGTCTCCTCGGCAGATTCGGTCTCCTCGGCAGATTCGGTCTCCTCGGTGGACTCGGTCTCATCGACACCTTCGGTCTCCTCGACGGACTCAGCTGGAGCTCCCTCTAAGGCCAACTGAAAGATGTACCTGTTGTTCCCTTCATTGGTCTCTTCCACTACATTTTCAGGATCCACGATGAGCAAGAAACGCACTGAAGCCCCACGCTTCACCTCGACGTCTTTGAAAACGATATCCCGTTTGTCGTTTCGACCCAAACGGTCCACCGTGGCCTCAAAGCTCTTGCGCTCTCCTACTTCCGGGATCACTTCCAGGCGAACGACAAACGGAGTATCCACGACATTGTCTCGAGACAAATTGCGCACTCGGCAGACGACGGTGTTGCCTTGTCCACGTTTAAATTCATTGGGAAACTCTACCGCTTCGGCCTTGAGATCGACACGCAAATCCTTTTCGGTCTCTGCCCCTACTCCAGGTATAGCAAGCAGCAGCATGGTGAAAAGAAGAAAAATCAAGCTTCTCAATCGATGTTTCATCATGTCCGGCAGAGTACCACAAATCCTAGGTCTGATTCAAATCCCCTAGTCCGTTCTCCATATGAAGCTCAAAGTTCGTCGCATCAAACCAACTTTGTCTTCGTTTTCGTCCTGAACCGGCAGCTCCTGAGAAGGCTCCAGGGTAGGGCCGATCTCGTCTAGGTGCGACATCGCTTCCAAAAGGGCGGTCACTTTAGCGCCTTCCACTTCGGACAGTTCGGCCGTGGCATGTTGGACCGTGACCTGGTCAGGAGTCAGTTGTCCGGTTTCTGGCCCGATCACCCCAATGACTAACTCTTGGGTGGTGGATTCTCTTTCCATCTCTTCTATAGGAGTCTTGGCAAACAGGCCCTTGAGCGCCCGGGTGGCGGCGCCCACTCCTCCAGCAAACCCGCCCAACAGAGCTCCAACGGCCCCTCCCACGGTGCTGCCTGCCGAGCAAGCCATGCCCAACACTCGCTTTCCTGCCCCCAAGACTTTGTCTATCCCGGTGCGACCGGCCTCGGTCACTGACCCCGCTGCCGACAAACCGGCCTCCAACACGGTGTCCGCCGCGTTGACTCCAAAACCCGCCATGGCCGAAGCCGCCTCGCCGACGGCTCCGGCTGCGCATTTGCTGGCATCAACCACGGCCCCGCCAGCAGCCAAGCCCGCATCCAACACGGTGTCCGCCGCATTAACCCCGAAGCCTGCAACCGCTGAGGCCGCCTCACCCGCTGCTCCGACTGCAGTCTTGCCTGCCCCTACAACCACCCCACTGGCATTCTTTGCAACCCCGGACAGAGAGGTCCAAGAGCTTTTGGTGGTTTCGGCCAACCACTCCGCCAGTTTTCGCTCGTCCAGACCCGAAAGAGCTCGGGCGGTTTCGGCCCAGCCCTCCAAGCGTTCCTCACCCAGGCCAAAGTAGGCTTGAGCCCTACGGCCTATAAGATAGGTGGTCACGGTGTTCATGCCCGCCGACAAGCCCACCCCGATGAGGGGAACGGCTTTGACCAAAGACCTCTCGGCCAAGTGCTCGGTGGCTCTCCTCGAAACCTGTTCCCCAGCCTTCTCCACCAACTTCTGAGCTCCGGCCCCTAGCCCGGTTACCAACAGTATGGCGCGACGGCGTTCTCCGGCATCGAGGTCTTTTCCGTAAACGGCGGCTATCTCCAGAATGAGTTCGGCTTGCATCCGAAAAGTCACAGCCACGTCAGCGGCCAGGCCGAAGGTCATGGAGAAAAAAGTTCCCAATCCCGGGATGACCGCCGTCCCCGAAGTGACAGCCCCCACCGCTCCGGCGGACATACACTTCTGCTTAACCAGACGCTCCACCAGGCGGGAGTCCTCATCCTGGGGGAATCTCTCGCGCAGCGCCTCAACACGCTTCTTGGCTGCCTGGGGGTCGGCGTCGTTGACCACAGCAAGCATGCGTTCCATGAGTTCGTCCATAGAGCTTGAGGTCTCTACCACCTGCGGCTTGCTTTCAACATCCTTGAGTTCGTCGGTCATGGAGGGCAACTTCCATCAAAAGAACGGCCAAGCCTGGCACACGACGAAAAAAAGGCCCCGGGTTCACACCCGAGACCTTCTTATCTATATACGGACCCCACCTTAGTGATGGTGATGGCCACTGTGATCTTCGTCTTTAGGCTTGTCCACGATAAGAGTCTCGGTGGTCAAGACCATGGAAGCGATGGAAGAAGCGTTTTGCAAGGCTGCTCGAGTCACCTTGGCAGGATCAACGATGCCAGCTTCGATCATGTCCACGTACTCGCCGGTCACAGCATTGTAGCCGTGGCCTTTCTTGAGTTCGCGAACCCGCTCTACGATCACCGAGCCTTCTTGACCGGCATTGTTGGCGATAACCCGCAGGGGCTGGGTGATCGCCTGGCGCACGATCTGCACACCCAAAGCTTCGTCACCTTTGAGCTTGAGTTCGTCGAGAACTGAAGCGATGTGAATCAGAGTCGCTCCGCCACCAGGGACGATTCCTTCCTCTACGGCAGCACGGGTGGCCGAAAGGGCGTCTTCCAAGCGATGCTTTTTCTCTTTGAGTTCGGTCTCGGTTGCAGCTCCCACACGGATCACCGCTACACCGCCAGCCAGCTTGGCCAAGCGCTCTTGCAATTTCTCGCGATCGTAGTCCGAATCGGTGTTCTCGATGGCTTGCTTGATCTGCTCGATGCGACCCTTGATGTCGGCCTCAGCTCCCTTGCCTTCAACGATGGTGGTGTTGTCCTTGGTGATGTGCACTCGGGCAGCGCTCCCCAAGACTTCCACTCCCACTTTGTCCAGCTTGTGTCCGAGTTCTTCAGAGACCAGCTGTCCACCGGTCAAGGTGGCGATGTCCTTGAGCATCTCTTTGCGACGGTCTCCGAAACCAGGAGCCTTCACCGCAGCGATCTTCAGGGTGCCGCGCAGCTTGTTTACCACCAGAGTGGCTAGGGCTTCGCCTTCGAGGTCCTCGGCGATGATGATCAGAGGCTTCTGCATCTGTACCACCTTCTCGAGAATCGGCAGCATGTCCGAGATGGCGGAGATCTTCTTCTCAACGATGAGGATCTTCGGGTCGTCGAAACTAACTTCCATTTTCTCGCTGTCCGTAACGAAGTACGGGGAGATGTAGCCTTTGTCGAACTGCATCCCTTCGACATGCTCAAGCTCGGTATTGAGGGTGTTGGACTCTTCAACGGTGATCACGCCGTCCTTGCCCACGATCTCCATGGCATCGGCCAACATGTTGCCGATCACGGTGTCATTGTTGGCAGCGATGGACCCTACCTGAGCGGTTTTCTCTTTGGTTTCAACCGGGATAGATATCGCGCGGATCTCGTCCACCAGTCGAATCACGGCCTTTTCCATTCCCCGCTTCAAGAACATGGGGTTGGCTCCGGAGGTCACGTGCTTGAGCCCTTCATTGAGCATGGCCTGAGCCAAAACGGTGGCGGTGGTGGTTCCGTCTCCAGAGACGTCATTGGTCTTGGAAGCCACCTCGCGAACCAGTTGGGCGCCGAGGTTCTCGAAGGGGTCTTCAACTTCGATTTCCTTGGCTACCGTGACTCCGTCTTTGGTCACCGTGGGAGAACCGAACTTCTTGTCCAAGAGAACGTTGCGCCCCCGAGGTCCGAGGGTGACTTTCACGGCGTTAGCGAGCTTATTGGCTCCGGCTTCGAGCTTCTGTCGAGCCTCTTCATTGAAAAGAATTTGCTTTGCAGACATGTGTATTGGAACTCCTTATCCGATGATAGCGAGAATCTCGCTCTCCTTGACGATCAGATACTCGACGCCGTCGATCTTGACTTCGGTGCCGGAGTATTTTCCGTAGAGGACCTTGCTGCCCACTTCTACGGTCATAGGGATCAACTCACCGGTCTCGGTGAGTCGGCCTTTGCCCACTGCCACCACTTCGCCCTGTTGGGGCTTCTCTTTAGCAGTGTCAGGCAGGATGATGCCACCCTTGGTTTTTTCTTCCTGGGGAAGGGCGGTGATGATGACTCGGTCGCCGAGGGGGCGAACGCTCAACTTGGTTTTGGTAGCCATTGGTATACCTCCTGAATTTGCGAGATCGGTCTCGATAGACTTGCTCTCTTTGGAAAACTTTTGATGCTTTATCCTACGGCGATTTCATTAGAAGCAAACCTGAAGACTGTTAGATTAGTATTAGCGTGAAGCTGGATGAGAATCGAGTAGGCGGCTCTCAAAGCGCCCTGAAGTGCCTCAAGAAGTGACGATTCTAGGGCGGAAACGAAAGCCTGCAGCTTTGCCCTCAGGGATCTCGAGGCAAAAAAAAGTCCCCGCCTTGGAATCCCGGTGGAGCTTCCCAAAGGCGAAGACAAAATAGAGAGAGGTTCAGGAGGTGAGCGAAACGGTTACTTTGGCAAAAATACGCGGGCGCTGGTTCCGTAGTTGGTGATCTGGTTGCGGATCTTGTCACTGGCTTCACGGCCGTCTCCGAGGGCGATGGAGATGTGGCCGTGGGGTTTGCCGGGCCCCTTGTTCCAGACGACTACGGCTCCTGGGGGAAGCTTATTGAACTCTTTAGGGTCGATCTTGACTTCGCGAAATTTGTCGTTTCGGGCCAATTGATCGGCGGCCATGTAGGCGCTTGCCCCACTGGTTTCGACCCCGTGGCGCCGGAGCGAATTGCTCACCCATTTGAAGCACCATCCACCGGGTCCGTTGGCGTTCTTAGCAGCATCTTGGGCGAGTTTCCGGCCGAAATCGGTGCCCCCCTGAATGCTGTTTACGTCGACCGGAGCAGCCCCGGAGGGAGAAAACCCTCCGCCTCCCGAGGGAGCGGCACCGCTAGAAGGTGCACCGCCACCTAAGAAGTTGCCGAGTCCAGGAGAGCCCATAGGCGAAGGTCCTCCGCCAAACCCGCCTTGGGCAGGCATCATACCTGACCCCTGAGCCCCGCCCATCATTCCGCCCAACATGGTGGAAAACAAAGCCATCATGATGGTCATCATTTGAGTCATGGCATCGGGTAGCTGAGGAGCGCCACCCAAAAGTGACGGTTGCGGTTGCCCGAACAACTGCGGAGCGACCTGGGGCTGAAAAGAATTGCTTGCTATATTCACGGGAACTCCTTTTGGATGAGAATCTTGAGACCATCATGCCAAATGGAACTGGAATCAAGGTTCACCCATCCCCTTGAAGTATTAACGTTCTGTGAACATCTTCACCATGAACCCTGACTTTCCATGGAGACCCAAGGTTCTTCGGGTGGCAGCGGCTCCCCCTTCTGCAGGAACTCAATGGAGATACCGTCCGGGGATTTCACAAAAGCCATGTAACCATCCCTCGGGGGGCGATTGATGGTTACTCCGGCTTCCCTCAGCTTCTGACAAACCTCGTAGATGTTGTTGACCCTGTAGGCCAGATGTCCAAAATTCCGACCACCCGAGTAGTCCTCGGGATCCCAGTTGTAGGTCAACTCGAGGAGAGGTGCCTGACTGCCCTGAGCCTGTTCCAGATCGCCATCGGCGGCCAGAAAAATGAGGGTAAATCGTCCCTTCTCACTTTCTTTTCTCCGCACTTCTTTCATCCCCAACAGCTCACAATAGAATTTTAGGGATTCTTCCACGTCCGCGATTCGAACCATAGTGTGCAAGTACTTCATGATGTTTCTCTCCTCGTCTGGGCTTCCAATTCAGGGCCGGCAAAGGCATGCGACTTCGGTCTCAGACAGTTGCAATGTCGGCCAATGAAACCAAGCGCAAAATTCGTTCTCCAGAATAGTTGCGCCCACATAGCCGCGCTCTACCAGGAGTTCGGTCTCGTCGACCCCAAAAACTTGACCAATGATCTGAGCGCAACTTGAAAGTCCGATGCCGGTGCCGCCGACGGTGAGCCCCCCTTGGAAAAGCGCTATTCCATTATGCTGCAGGTTGGTCTCAAGCCACTCGCTTTGCTCTTCGGAGACACGGTTTAAGACACAGATGCGCACAACCTCTTTGGAGGTCGGAAAGAAAACCAAGTCCACCTTCAAATCCTGAGAGAACCGGACAGCGTTATTGACCAGGTTATAGAGCACTCTGTCCAAGGCCGAAGTCTCTAGGCAGCGTTCGGAGAAGAATCCTTCAAAGCTATTGGTCACCTGAAGCTCAACCTTGCCCTTGACCGAAGGCAAACGCCGACCCTCCCAAGCCTGAACATAACTTGAAATGTGGTGAACTCGTCGAGCCTCATCATAAGCCCGCTGCTCTGGCTCTAGGTCTTCAAAGACCCCCCTCATCATTTTGGCGTGGTCCTTGGCCAGCCTCACAGCGACCCGAGCGTCTTCGATTTCGATGAAGCCATAGTCCATAAAAGCGACGATGTTTCCGACTCCCCCTGAACGCAAGTCGTGAAAAACTCTACCCAAAGCTGGAGGACGCTCTTGCAACCCCCGACCCAAGGAGGAAACCCTGGAGACAAAGTCTGTCGGCCCCAACTCTTTGAGAACTTCCAAAGCCTGCTCAGGTCCACACCATTGTTCCGGGTCTCCGGCCTTCAACCGCCAGCGACAAAGATCTTGGTAAACCGAACGAATCAATTCCGCTTCCGACTTGGGGAATCGACTAAGAAGATAAGTTGCCTCGTGCCCCTGGCTTCGACTTTGATTGAAATTTCGAACCTCCAAGGGGGCCAGAGTTTTCAAGCCTGAGATGTCGATCATAGGGAAAACTTACCGAAGAAGGCACGGGAAACCTTCCCACCCCTGACAAGTTCCATGATGTATAGAGCAAGGAATGAAAGGATAGAGCCGATGGATCGATGTCGATGGCCCAGGAACTCCAGCTTTAAGGCTGCCCTATCCGCCCTGCTGATATTTTTTGTAGGCACGAGTGCCGCTTGGGGACAAAGCCTTCCCTATCACCTAGAGCGTCTCGGAATCCAAGCAGAAGCTTTGAGTCGAATCTTATCTGAACCTAATGGGGATCCTATTCCTGAAATGGTCGACGCGTTCGTCGAAGCGGAGGTGCCAGCACAAGATGACTCCTGGTCTCGCGATCTTGTCTTGGACGATCTCAGGCTAACCCAAGAAGAGGCCTATGGGATCTTGGAGCATTTGGACGCTTTGGAGCGTGTGGATCCGGACTCATTGCTTGATGTCCGCAATCGTCTAGAAACATTGCAGAGACGCTTCCGGGTGAGCACCGCAGCCTTGCAGCTGACTCCTTCGGAACAAACCGCCTTAGACCTAACCCTGTTGGAACTCAAGGAAGCATCGCGAGTGACAGAAGAGAGCCGCCAGGCCCTGCTCGACTATTCCCAGCGTCAGGGTCAACCCTGGCGGGGTGCCATAGGAATCGGGGCGGGGTGGGGAGCTTATCCGTGGGGCTGGGCTCCATGGGGGTCACCGCTGTTGTTGCGCGGTCCCAGGCGAGTATATGTTCCTGGAGCGAGAGTCAGACCGTTCTCTCCACGGCCTCCCGGGACTGGAGTTCCGGCAGTCCGTCGAACTCGCCGCTGAGTTCGGGTGTCCCAAATCCCGTCCACCAAGTCAAAACCCGCACTATCTCTAGCAATGACAACCCGTAAACTGAGATTCTTGAGCCGATCTAGCCCCTTTTTAGGTTTTTTCGTTAAAAATATGTAAACTTCGAATCCCCCCCTAGACGAACTCCAAACCCGCGTGACAATGGCCCTAGAAAGAAAGTTCGTCTGGAGGAAAACTGAAATGAGCATCTTGAGAAGAATCGGAAATTTTGTCGGAAGAATCGCCGGAGGATTGGGTGGAGCAGGAGTCGGTGCAGCCATCGGAACCGCCATCTTTCCCGGTGTAGGAACTGTCGTCGGTGGTATCTTGGGAGCCATCGGTGGATCGAAAGCCGGAGGAGCCATCGGTGGCGCCGTCGGCGGATTCGCAGACGGGGTGCTCAAGAAAGCAGGACAAGTCCTCGGAAGCCCTGGTGGTCGCGCCGGTGCCGTCATCGGTGGACTCGCGGGTCTGGCTTTGGCACCTTTCACTGGAGGACTCAGCATCCCCATCGGTGCCGCTCTCGGCGGACTGATTGGAAACGGCCTAAGCGGACAGCAACAACGTCCCGGCCACTGCGGTTGCCACAACCAAATGCAGCAGTACGGCCCTCACAACGGGATGATGGCTCCCCCTTACGGCTTCCCGCCCAACCACGGCGGTGGATTCCCTGGAATGCCCGGTGGACAATATGGCGGCGGCGCTGCGATGCAACAGCAGCAGATGATGCAGCAGATGATGATGATGATGATGATGATGCAGATGATGCAGCAAATGGGTGGCGGCGGAATGCCCGGAATGTTCCCCGGAGGCGGTATGCCCGGAGCAGGCGGACAGTTCGGTGGCGGCAACGTTTACAACGGCCCGGTGAACATCAACATCAACTATGGCAACCAACACCACAACATGTTCCCTCAGCATCGCTTCTTCTAAGCTTGAGCTGAAATCCGTGCCCTAGCGGCACAACTCCAAAAGACGAAGATCACGACTCCTGCTCTGCAGGGGTCGTTCTTCGTTTTCCCAAAGAGCCTGTACCATGAGCCGAACCAATGGATTCACCGACAACCCTGACCTCTACCGTCGAAGCGAAGCGCTTGCCAACAAAGGTGATCTGGAGGTCGCTCTGGCGCATCTGCCTGATCCCGACGGAATGGAAGTCTTGGATGTGGGAACGGGCACCGGCCACACCGCCTTCTTTTTTGCCGAACAACAGGCCCAAGTCTTCGGCGTCGACCCCGACGCTGGAATGCTGGAAGTAGCCCAAGAAGAGTCGGATGGAAAAACACTACGGTGTCGCTTCCTGAGAGGCTCAGCAGAAGATCTCCCTTTCGACGACCAAGCTTTTGACTTGGTTTGCAGTCGGCAGGCGGCTCACCACTTTATCGATCTCAGCCGTTTTCTCCAGGAGGCACACCGAGTCCTGAAACCTGCTGGTCGCCTGCTGCTGATCGACAATGTCGTCCCGAGCGAAGATCCGGCTTCCTTAGCTTGGCTCTTGCGAATCGAACAGGCGCGAGACCCCTCTCACCGTCACACTCTAACCTGTGAAGCCTGGAAAGAGCTTTTCCTGTCCCACAACTTTTCCTTGGAGTATCTTGAACAGATGAAATGTCCCTTGAATTTCGAACTCTGGATGTCTCGGCAATCAGTCCCAGCAGAAACCTCAAAAAAGATCTGGGAGATGATCGAAACCGCCCCAGCAGATCTGAAAGAAGCCCTGAATCCTCAATCTGGCCCCAAAGGCCAAACTCTGAATATGACCCGCATGCTAGCCATCGCTGCCAAAGTGGGCTAGGAACTTCGGCGAGGGCCTTAGACTTCACCCATTCGGGCAAATCGCAAGCCAAACTCCAGACTCTTTGAAGCGGCAAAGGGATTGTCACCCAGATGAGCCGCTTCCAAAAAGTAGCGCATAGCCACGGACTCTCGACCCAAGATCAGGGCCTGCCAGCCGAGTACCAAGTAGGTGGCCCCTCTTTGAGGTGCTAGGTCCAAGGTTCTCCTCCATTGCTCATCGGCGGCATAGGTGAACCCACGCTCACTCAAGATCAAGGCGCGAATGTTCCCCGCTACCACCGAGGCCTGCTCGTGCTCGAGACAAGACTCACACATCTCGAGAGCCTGATCGTCCTGCCCGAGCAAATAGTAGAGGTAAGCAACGACTTCGCCTCCTGCCACAGTGAAGCCCCAATCAGCATTGAGTCTCCAAAAAATTTCAAGACCAGCCTCGAGATTCTCATCGCAAGAAAATAGGACAGCGAGGTACCGCAATGCTTCATCTCTCTCGACGGTGAAGAGAGTCATTCCCTTAAGGGCCGTTCGAGCGTTTTGGAAGTCCAGATGAAGGATCTGTTCAATCCAAAACGAGAGATCAGCGATCAGTTCTTCGCTTCGCTTCCTGGCTTTTCGATGAGCAAGGAGAGCTTTGGGCCAATCTCCCTCTCGCAGCATGTCCGCCAATTCAGCCACGAAAGTCCCTTCGAAAAGAAAGGGTTCGTGGCCGTCGGGAAAATCCAAGGGACTGGCAAAAGGAAAAATGGGCAAAGGACACCCCTCGTCGTCAAAAAGAAAAGAAGCCTTAAAATCGAACCAATTGAAGGCTGACCCTAACTCCTCTGCCCTCCTGTAGAGTCCTAAAGCCTCATCGATTTCTCCTACGGCCAGAGTTTGCCAGGCACGAGCGTAGAGAAACCAAGCTTCCTCAGAAGTCCCGATAAGGGGCAAAGAGACTTCTATTGCCTGCTCAAAGCGACCCTGAGTGAGTAGAAAATGAACGAAAGAGGATCGGAATACCGGATCTTCGAGACAAATCTCAAAAGATTCTTCGATATTCAGCAGCAGATCATCGTCCATCACCGACACCTCCGACTCAAGACGCTTATGAAGATAAATTCGGCGCGGCTACGAGAATGCCTTGCCGTCTTGGGAATATAGACGGAGTAACCAACGAAAAAAATATCGATAGGACAGAAGTCTTGTAGCCCCAAGTCTAGGCTGAAACTTTGGCCTGAGCCACGTGCTTGGTCGTCTTTTCGATGAGCAGGAGAAAAGCTTCCAGGGTTTTCTGCAAATAGGGTATGGGAGTGTCCTCTTCCTTGCAATGAGAGAGCCCGTTTGAGCTGTAGGCAAACATCATCACCGTGGGCATATGGGGCACCATTTCGGCAGCATCGTGCAGAGGTCCCGAAGGTAGCTTGGGGGCTTGACCGGTGGTTTCTCGAACAGCTTCTTCGGCGAGTTCAATCAAGTCTTGGTCGAAGGGTCGTGGCGGGATCTGCCACAACTTACTCCACTCGACGGTCACATTGTTCTCCTTGGCATACTTTTCCGAAGCAGCCCGAGCTTCGGCATACATCTTGGCCAGAGTGTCAGCATAAAGTGAGCGCTGGTCAATGGAAATCGTGCAGACACCGGGAACCGCCGTGACTATGCAAGGGTGAACCTCTACCTCCCCGACGGTGCAAACCGCGTTCACTTCAGGCGTACTGTGACGCAGGCCAATCTCACGCACTTCAAGAGCGGTGGAGGCTGCAGCCAAGAAAGCATCCCGACGATGAGGAATGGGAGTGGAGCCCGAGTGCGCCGCTTGGCCCTTGAAGGTCATCCGGTGGCGCTCAACTCCGAATGTTCCAATAACGACACCCACCGGAGCATCCATAGCCTCAAGTACCGGACCTTGTTCTATGTGAAGCTCAAGATAGGCTTTGGCCGGAAGTGCTTTGAGCTCATCATGGGCCTTCAGCATGGTGTCAAGCTCCACTCCGTTCTCGCGGAGTGCATCCTCACAGCGGACACCATCGGCATCCTTTAGATTGCGAACATCCTCGATTTCGAGGGTTCCACCCGCGGCTGCCGATCCCAAAAGGCTACGACCAAAACGAGCCCCCTCTTCGTCGGCCCAGTCCACCAACTTCAAGGTCACCGGGATGTCTCCACTGGCTTGAGCTCGGCGCAGACCTTCCAGGGCGCTTATTGTTCCGAGGCAACCGTCCAACCAACCCCCGTTAGGCACGCTATCCAAGTGTCCACCGATGATCACGGTGTCTGCCGATCTCCCCGGAAGAGTCACCCAGCCATTCCCGGCACTGTCTCGCTCAAACTTGAGACCCATGGCCTCAACCTTCTCGGCGAACCAGTCTCGAGACTTTCTCCAAACAGGACCCCATGCCACCCTCTGAGCTCCATCGGGGGTTTCGGTCAATCTCCTCAATTCGTTCAGGTCCGAGATCACGCGCTCGGCGCTCTGTTCTAAGGTCATGTTGGATTCCTTTCCGTGCTGATTTCGGTAGGCTCAGCTGTTCTCAGCCCACAATTACCCAGGGTAGGCCAAAGATCCTACTAGTTGACCGAGAAGGCAACTGCGGAAAAAACCTGAACTGAGCTGAGTGTCCTGCCCAATCTGTTCGTCGAAGGTCTCAGCCGAAGACCATTTTTGCGGCCACTGTGGTTCACCCCAGCGTCGCCTGGTCTGGAAGCAAGATCCTCCACCACCGCTCAAGATTCAACTTTTCCCCGATGAAGTCAAGGAAGCCCACCTGAGCTTGACTGCCGAAGGCCAGGGCTCGGTGGGGGTGTCTTGGGAACTCGAGCAAAGGGAGCAGCATCAGAATTGGCTTCGATTACCTCAGTCGGAAGAGCATCTGCCTGTGGGCCGAGAAACCCAGCAACGATTTCTAGTCTACGGAGCCCGCATCCCAGAAGGCGACCACCATAGCGCAAGCGTGCTGCTCCGCCACACCACCCGACAGGGCGACCGGCGCAACAGCGAATGGCTTTGGGACCGCTGGTGTTGGGACACCACGCGCCTGACTTTAGAACTGGAAAAACTCAGTCCCCCTTTTTTGGTGGCCGACCGCAGTTATCGAAACCTGGGGCGTCTTTCTCAAGTGGGAAAGATGGCCGTCACTCAACTCTTCCGATTAGGCAACGGCGGCCACTCGAACTTGCATCTCACCTTGAGTAGTCATCACCGGTGCTTGCGACTGCATAACTCCCGCCTGGTCCTCGGTCCAGGGGAGATCGCTTCAGTCGGTGCAGACCTACTGTTGTTGGACTTGGAAGTGGAAACCCGTCACGAGTTCAGCCTGAGTGCCAAATCTGAGCAAGAGGACCTAGAGTTCCGGTTTCAGGTGGCCTTCGAACTCCAACATCCGAGAGTGGAGTTGCCGGTTATAGGAGTCGACTTTGGAACCTCGACCTCCAAGGTGGCCCTCCTAGGAGATGGCGAAATCCAGCAAGTCAGCCTCGATGGCAACGAGCTGTTCCCGTCCCATCTCTACCTGTTTCCCGACGGACGCATGATCATCGGCGAGGAAGCTGGGGACTACCGAGGTGAACCCAACTATTTGAGAAACCTGAAGTCACTCTTGGGCAGCGACCTGGAGTGGGTGGAAGTCCTGGACTCCAGCACCGGCGAAAGAACCAAGCACGACCTGCACGCCCTGGTGGCCGGATTCTTGAGGCGGCTGTTCCGAAAAACCCGGGAAAGTCCCGATTTCGAGAAGTATGTGGGACGCGGGGTGGAGACTTCCGACGTGAGATTGGTGCTGACCATTCCCGCCGGCACCAGTCCTCAGGCAAGAGCCCACACCACCGCTGTCATGACTCGCATTCTCCAGCGCTTGGGGTTTGCCGAGGTGACCATCCTGGTGGAACCCACTGCGGTCTCCTACCTGTACGCTGCCGAAGACCCGGAGATGGTGGAAGGCAAGAGGATCCTGGTCTTCGATTGCGGAGCCGGCACCACCGATGTCTCACTGCTGAAGGTTCGCCTGGACCGGGACCCGGAGGAGGGCTTCTTCTATCGACAGTTCGACATCCTCGGGGAAGCCGGAGAGATGATCGGAGGCAACCTCTTCGATGTCATGCTTTATGACGCCATCACCTCAAGCTTGAGCGATGAATCCAAAGAGAGCCTTCGCCGACTTCTCTGGTTGCAGCAGGTGGGAAGCACCGGCCAACTGACCCCACCCGACGACTTTCCCGGCAAACGACGCTTACGCTCCCAGCATCTGTTGGAAGCGATCCGCAAGACCAAGGAGGAGCTCTCGGCCAAGTGGTCCTCGGCCCGACCGGACTTCCCTATTGCATGTCCGGAGGCCCTGGCACCTGGAGAGCGTCTGGTGCTGAGCCGACCAGACCTGGCAAAAACCTTGCGACCAGCTTTCGAAAAGCTGGAATCCCTATGTTCTCGGGTGATCCGGGAGGCCCAACTCGAAGAGGACGACATCGACCGGGTCTATCTGGTGGGAGGCAGTTCTTTCCTCCCTCCCCTGCGTAGCCTCTTGACCAGGATGTTCGGAGCCGACCGTATCATCTCTGACGAAGGGCGGCTGACCTCCATCTCTCGAGGTGCGGTCGCTTCTGCCAGCACCAGAATTCGAAAAGTCTTGACGGTGGATTATCTTCTGCGAGTTCCCGGCTTGGGGGACCAACAGTTGGTAGGAGCAGGGGCCATCTATCCCACCACGGAACGCACCAGAGTCTTCCTGGCCCCCTCACCTCCCCCATTCTTGGTCAACTTTTCTTTGGTGCGCAGACCCAGCGCCAAACTGCAATCCACCCAGACCATGGAGTCGGAACTGGCCACCCTCCCCGTGCGGGTAGACAGCGGTCCCTCTCGGGAAGTCACCATCCGCTATGAAGTGGACGCCTACGGAGACCTGATCGCCTGTGCCGAGTATCGAGACGGAGAGGAGACCGTGACCTTTCCCCTGCGCTATCCCCGTCCTAAGGGTTTGGGCGTCGAATCCTAAGACCTTTCCTCAAAGGGTCTCTCCTTGCGCCGACCACCTCAAGCAGAAGTTTCCGATCGGAACAGGGGCTGGCGCCTTGGACCACTAAAGTGAAAACCTATGCCAGCGGTCCCTGAAACAGCCACAACCTGTCCTCGTTGCCATCACCTGAAGTCCGAAGACTCGGCTCAGCAGTTTTGCACCAGATGCGGATTGGTTCTCTTTCAGCCTTGTCCAACCTGTCGAAACCCCGTTGAGACCCCCTCGGGGACCTTCATTTCTTGCTTAACCTGCCAAAGTGACTTCTGGTCATGCCCAGCTTGTGGACGCCTTTATCACACCGACCGGCTCACTTGTTCGAACTCCTATTGTACCGACCAGGGGCGATTTTGGACTGCAGGTTTTGGCAGAGATCAGTGGTGTCCCTTGAGTTCTGCTCGAGAGCAATTCGAAGAGCAAGGAAGAAGCGAGCTTCCTATTCCCGCTTGGCGAACCTCCGATCACGCCCCCGACGGAGATCGGCGCTGGATTCCGGTTCACAGCCAGGGGTTGTTGATCTCAGTCTTGAGTTCAGGAATTGTGGAACTCTGGGCCGAGAGAGGAGCCCCCCATCCCAGTGAGGGAGATGAATTTCGAGAGACCGCCGTGCGCCTAACGGTTCTAGACCTGGGAGAGGAAGCCTCGGCTTCACCGTTTTTATGGGGTCAACGAGTTCTGATCCCAGGCACAAGCAGGATCGCCCACCTGGACCTCGACTCAAATCCTTCCTTGTTTCCCTTAGTCACCTTGCCTCCTAAGAGCCGACTGCTGTCCACCTTGCCGTTCAAAGACTCACTTCTAGTCTGGAGCGATCTTGGTCTCCATCTCCATACAGACATTGAACTCCAAGAACTTCTTCCCCCGATTCTTCAAGTTGGCCAAGGTCCGCACATTGCTCCCTGCAGCGACGGAAAAGATCGAGCTTTGCTGGTGCTCGCCACCGACGGCCAACCGAGAGGTCTCTTGGTGAACAAGTTGGGGGAGCCACGCTGGCTGGAATTTCCCAATTCGGAACATCCTCTAAGATGGAGCCTATGGGCGGATCGGTTCTGCCTCTTCTCAGAGCGAGAGTTGCTGTACCTAGATGACGAGGAGACCTTCCAAAGAGTCCCCTTGCCCGACTCCCTTCTCACCGAGCCGATCTACTGCCCAACCCTGGAGCGGATCATCCTGTTTTTTGCCGATCATTCGGTACGTTCATGCTCCCCAACCGGAGAACGGGTGTCATTCGTTTGCGAGATGGTGGGGACTCCCACCACCGCTCCCTTGAGACTTGGAAAACATCTGTATTATGGAACAGAGGGTCGCTACTTGTGTCGCGACGAAGAAAGCCTTCGACCCCGACTCCCGGCAGTTCCATGGGGGGAACTCTCCTACGCGAACGGCCGCCTTTTTGGGGCCACCAGAAGAGGAGAGCTTTACGCGTTCGAACTATGAACAGGGCTCAGATCAAGACATTTTCTAAAATTAGAGTCGGCATCTTCCTACCCTTGCTGTTTATCTGGGCGCTCGCCGGAACGGTATGGAGCCAAGAAGACGGCGAGAGCTATACTAAGTTGCACGATCGATTGATGTCGATCCCCGGATTCAACGATCACCCCATTCTCTTCATTGTTGGCTTCGATACCAGTAAGAGCATGTCCATACAATTCGACCGGGCCAAGCAACTGACGCAAACTTTTCTGAATAGATACGCCTCTCCAGGAGACTCGGTCTACCTCTTCGGCTTTGCCACCACTCCGGTCGCGGTGCCTGGGACGGATCCTCCAGTGACCATCCCTCAAGAAGATCCGGAACGAACGGTGGTTCGGATCAATGAGGCCCTGCTCAATTTGGGATTCAGCTCTGAAGAGGGCACCTTATTCACGCGGGGGAAATTGCACGCCCTCACCCAAGCCGCCGAACATGGGCCAGACCGCAATGTGGTGGTCATGCTGTTCGCGGACAATTACTCGGAGTTGAACTTAGGGCTCGATGAACGAAAACGCTTAGAAGACCGGGAGAAATCCCTGAGAGTACAAGGCGAAACTTTCCCCCTCCTGTCCCAGCAGGTCTCCCCACTCTGGTTGACCCTCTACGTTAACCCTTTTCCCGACAAGACCCCTTTAGCGGGGCCAAGGGGCCAGGAGAAAGTCGACAAACCTCGTCTGGCTTGGGCCGCCAGGCGGATCGCGAGCCAAACGCTGGCTTTCGTGGAACCCGAAAGCTCAAAGATCGAGCAACTTCCGGTCACCGTAAAGGTCCGTTTCACTGGCTTTTCCGAAACCGAACAAGCCACCTTGACCATCGACGGAGAGCAGTCCCAGAGTGCCGACTTCGATAACGGGCTGGCCACCTTCACCGTGGAGGACCTCAAGAATGGGGATCGAGTCTTTTTCGTGCAGGCGGTCTTGGCCGACGGCAAAGTCCGGACCGCTGAGCGCACTTTCCAGGTCAGTCTGAAATCCGACGGAGCCTCCGAATCCTTACCGACTCCGGTGACCCCAACCCCAGAACAAGCCGTCCCTCCTTCTCCTGAGAGCCGGGGAGATTTCCCGTGGGCCTTAATCTTGCTGCTCGGAGGGCTGGCGGTAGGGGTCTACCTCATGAGCTTAAAGCCGGTGGGGGTTCAAGTGATCGGACCCGATTCAGAAAAATCGTTCATGCTCTCTAAGGGGGCCAACCTACGTTTGGGGGGGAAGCCAGCGACCGATGCGGATCTGGTTTTTTCCCACGACAGCCTGGCCAAACCCATCCTCACCGTGAAGAACGTTTCCTTTGGCAAGGTTGAGATTCGCCCCCACGACAACCTTGAGGATGGCTCCGTGGAAGTGGAGACCGCAGAAGGCCATTTCGCCTCGGAGCAAGGAGAGCCCCTTTTGACCAGCGCCACGGCGACCTGGACCTCAAGTCGAGGTCGAAAATTGGTCTTTACCCTCGTCAAAGAGGAGAAGTCCAGGCCCAAGTCGGACACTTCAGAACGATTCGGAGTGGGTGAGGAGGAAGGCGACGATGGAACCGACTGGCGAAGCTGACCCGACCCCTGAAGTAGAAGCAACCCCCGGAGTAGAGGCCACCCCCTTAATTGAAGACGGCGGGACCGGCTCCTCAGCGGTCACTGACATCACTCATCATCAGACCACCATCAGGCTCGAAGAAATGGTCGGCTGGGAATTTGACTGGTCCACCGTTTCCCTGGCCTTAACCCCCTACCACAGCTCTATTTGGTGGCTGGTTATCGTTTTGCTGGCCATCTTGATCTTGGGAACCCAGCTTGGATTCTTTCCCTTGTTTTATCGGGTTTTGAAGCTCCAAGCGGTCCCCTCCATGCGCCTAGCCTATCTGAGTTCGCTGCTGCTGGCTACTTTAGTCTTTCACTGGTGGCTTTGGCAGTGGTTGTTCATCCTGTTAACCAAAAGTTACTGGATGTGGTTGGCCTGGATCCTGTTCGCTCTGGGCTGGCTGGCCATGGTGGCCTGGGTCCCGAAAAGGAGATTAGAGAGTTGAGCTCTTTGTACCCCACCCTGGTGATCGGCATCGGCGGGACCGGAAAATCCGTTTTGCTGGATATCCGACAGCGCTTGGTTGCTCGCTTTGGGAGCTACCGTGAGTTGCGCACTATCGGATTTCTGGCCCTGGACACCGACGAAGCCTTAGACGAAGAGCTCTCCAGTCAGGATCCCCTGGCGGACACTCTCTCGTTTTCAGCCTCAGAGCATTTGCACCTCACCGTGTCCGACACCAAAATGTCTGATATCCGAGAGAACCTGACCACTCACCATCCCGCCTTGGCCCAGTGGCTCGACAGGGAATCCTTGATTCACCCCAGCGTGGTGACCGGGGCCGGACAGATCCGCCAAGTGGGACGGCTGGCTCTCTTGACTAACATTGATCGGGTGATCCCGGCCATCAACGATGCCATCACCTCCATTTCGTCGGCTTCGGCCCGCAAGGCCACCCTGGAGTACCTCCGAAGCCTCGGTCTGCAGGGCATCGATATTCGAGAGCGCCCCCTGAGGCTCTTCACTGTGGGCTCTCTCATCGGGGGAACAGGCTCTGGAATGTTCTTGGACTTGGGATACCTTCTTCGGGAAGACACCCTGCGAGTGATGATGTCGGGACAGCAGCCCGTTTCCACCGCCATTTTCGCCGTGCCTCTGGCCGGGCGCTCCCGCTCTGGAGTCGACACTAGGGCTAGTGCCTACGCGGCCTTAAGGGAACTCAACCACTACAGCGATCCCAACACCACCTATAAGATTGAGTATCCCGACGGGCGTCGCTTCGAATCCCACGAGCCTCCCTACGATTTCACCTTTTTGGTCACCACGCAAAGCGGTCGCAGCACTTTGGATGGCCCCCGGGCCCTGGTTTCCATGATCGGGCGGCGGATCATGCTCGAGGCCACCTCGGAGTTCTCTCAAAAGATCTCTAGCAACCGGGACAACATCAGAAAACATATGGTAGCCACCGACGACCGTGGGTGCAACCAGAACTTTTTCACCTTCGGGTTGTCCTCCATAGAGGTTCCTCTGAGAAGCTTCTCTACCGCTTGTGGAGCCCGCTTCTTGACTGACACCCTCACGGATCTTCGCCTGGGGCGATTTCGGGACAAAAAGGAACAGTTCAACCTGGACCCTGGGTTCTTGAAGGACTTTCTCAAAGAGCAAGGCCTTGACGAGGCGGGTCTCAAGAAGAGACTCTTGCGACCAAGAGAGGGACGCAGCAGTCTGCTCGAGGGCTTCACCGGACAACTCGACGATCTGAAAGATTCCACTGGGAAACCGGTACTCAACAAGCTTCACAGCCTGGAGAAAGATATCACTTCAGCTTTGGAGCGAGCCCAGGGCGAAGGGGGGCGCTCAGGTTTTGCCGCCTCCCAGATCGTGGAAAACGCTAAATCCTTACAGGAACAAACCTTGCCCATCTTGGTGGCCTTGACCGAACGCCTCCTCATGGACCCGGGCAAGCGTCTGATCGCCGCTCGCCACATGGTGGGCAGCCTCAAGTCAAGCTTCGAAGACATCCGAGACAAAGCGGCAGGGCGAGTGCAAGAGATCCCTGGTCGCATCAGAAAAGGTCAAGCCGCCTTGAGACGACATCGGCGAGAACTCGAAGAGATCGATGGAGACTTCCTCCTGGGGGCCTCCCCTTGGAAGAATGTCACCTTCAAAGAATCGTTTCAAAGTCGCTACGCCAGAGATGCCCGAATTCTCTGGGAAATGATGTTTGAAGAGGTCCTTTTCTCTACAGAGGTACTCCTGGCTGTGCTCGATGCCTTTATCGCACGACTCTCGGACCTAGATCGCAGACTGGCAAGCTTCGATCTGTTTTTGGAGCAACTCTCCAACGATTATCGAGACCTGGCCAAGCAAGCCGGTTCCACTTCTATTCCCATCAACGGCAAATGGATCCGCAGCCTCACCGGCACCGAATCTGACCACGAAGATCCGGTAGACAGCGCCTACCAAGCCATCATCGGAGAGCGTTTTCGAGAATTGGCCAACGACTTTGTGGATGGCCAACTTAAAGAGTATCTTCGCTCCACGGCAAGCGAAGCTTCGGGGGGAGAAACCGGGCTTTTGGGCTTGGAAAGGCGAGGAGTCTCCTTAGACCAACTCAAACGGGACCTGTGGAGCATGGCCACCAGGACCATGACTCAGGTTGGAAAGCTCGAAAACACCGATGTGATCAGAGCCTTCATGCAAGATCCCGATGCTTCTCAGACCTTCCAGCAGATCGCCCGACTTTCCGCTCCTTTTTTGGAACTGGACCGCTCCGACAGCAAATTCGAGGACAACCCGGGCAAAGAGCAGATCATGATCGGTTTCGCCGACGCCCTGTCCACCACGTCACCACCCCAGCAGCGCTTTAGAGAGCTCTGCGACACCCACATCGACGGAGTTGCCGGACATCACGATGAACGCTTGGTTCCTCTCCAGAACAGCTATCAAGTGATCTTCTACCGAGAGTACGGAGCTTTTCCCCTCCGCCTTTGGACTCACCTCAACGCTTTGAGCCAGGCCTACGAAAGGCAACTCGAGCGGTCTCGGTTGCCCGTCCACCTGGGAGGCAAAGGAGAGGCCTATTTGCCCATCATCCGCGCAGCCCGCGAAGACCTCGAGCGCCTGACCACGGTATACTTGATCAGCTCCATCGCCGGGATAGACGTCCTCGATCGAGACCCCGAGTCCCATGGGACTCGCTTGGACTTCACCGAAGGTGGCCTCCGCCGTGTTCTTCGATTCTCAGGCTCCCTGGATCGGATCGCCGAGCGCCTCTACGAACTGCAATCCGAGAAGGTCCCTGACCATCTGGAGCGGCAGATCAGTCGCAGACGCAGCGAGCTCGGAGACCAGGAATTCGTTCGCCATCTTCTCACTTTTCGCAATCAGCTATTCGACCTCGACCTCACCGAAACCGAGCGCGAGCGCCAAATGGCTCTGCTGGACCGATATTTGGAAAGCGATCGCGGACTCTCCGAAGCGTTGCAGAAAAGAAGTTCCGAAAATCAAGAATCCTCAACACAGAGCACCGGCGCCAAAGCCGATTCGCCCAACCCCACTCTGGGTGTATTAGAGCAGATCGAGCGCCTGGGAGAATTGAAGAACCACGGCGTGCTCACCGAAGAAGAATTCGAAAGCAAGAAAAGAGAGCTGTTGGACCGAATGTAGTCCTATGTTCACTGAGACCAGCCTCGAGCAACTCCGTCTGACCACCGAGGCTTTAGTCAGAATGCCCTCAGTCTCAAAAGACCGGCCAAGCTGTCATCGAGTGTTGGAATTCCTGAGAGAGCAGACCCCCAATTGGGAGACCTTTCACACCGAGGTTTACCAGTTTGACGAGTACCAGAGTTTGGTCGTCAGCACCCGCCCTGGTCGGCGAGCCCCCTTGATTTTGAATGGTCATGTCGATGTGGTGCCAGGCCGACCGGAGCAATTCGAGCCCCGGTTCCAGGATGATGGAACCCTTTGGGGGCGAGGGACCTATGACATGAAAGGGGCGGTGGCCGTCTACCTGGAACTCCTCAAGAAGCTGGCCCTACTCCCGGTTCAAGAGCGACCTCACCTGCAGGTGCAGTTCGTCTCCGATGAGGAGATCGGTGGGCATCGCGGGGTCGAAAAAATGGTGGATGATGGCTTTGAAACCGATCTCTTCTTAGCTGGTGAACCCACCGATCTCAACATCTGTCACCAAGCCAAAGGATTGCTCTGGGTCGAACTCACCATCGGAGGGGTGCCTGGACATTCGGCCCGGCCTTGGCTGTGCCAGAATCCTTTAACGGCCCTAGCCAGGGGTTTCCATCAGCTCTTAGGGCGGTTCCCGGTTCCAGCCGAAGAAGTCTGGCAAACCACCGCCACGGTGACCGGTGTGAGCGTGGGAGAAAACAGTCACAACCGGGTGCCCGAGCAAGCCACGTGCAAAATCGATCTTCGCTACATCCCCGAAGACGACCCCGATGAACTGCAAAATTTCTTGCGCCAAATTTTTCCAAACAGCGATTTAAAGGTCATCCAACTGGCCGTCCCCCTGTCTACCCCAGCCGAGGACCCTTTCTTACAAAAAGCCAAAGCTCTAGGGCAAAGAGTTCTACCCCGAGAACCCAAACTTTTTCGAGAACACTTCGCCTCGGACGCCCGCTATTACAGCAACCGAAAGATGTCAGCGATCTGCTGGGGGCCAGCCGGACAGGGTATGCATGCCGACCACGAGCACCTGGACCTGAAGAGTCTCTTTCTCTACTCCAAGGTTATTGACACCATCGTTGAACACTGGACTATCCAGAAGGCAACAATTTGTTAACGCAAACAGCGGACCAAACCCGAGTTTCCCGTGTATAACTATCATGGGAGAGATTGAAAGGGATTGCGGTGTCTGACTTGGGAGATTCAGATGACGAATCCGACAAACCTGTTTTGCTGGTCGTCGAAGACGAGGAAGCAGTTCGTTCGTTGGTGACCCGTTATCTGCAGAAAAAAGGATACATGGTGCTGAGCGCCGGCGATGGGCAAGAGGCCTTGGAGTTGCTTCAAACGTCCTTGATGCAGCCGGACATTCTGGTCAGCGACGTCGTCATGCCTCGACTCGATGGGCCGAGCTTGGCCAAGAAACTCCGCCCCACGCACCCCGAGATGAAGATCATCTTCATGTCAGGATATGTTGACAATAAGTTTTCCGTGCCCGGACTAGAGAGGGACTCCTATCGCTTTCTGGCCAAACCGTTCTCCTTGACAGTGCTAGTGGAGACCATCCGCGAACTGGCTCACCTCGAAAGCGGAGAATTCGAATCTGTCTGAGCTAATCCAGGCTTTTTGTGAATGACAAAAGCGCCCCCTGGTCGAAGTCGACTGGGGGGCGCTTTTATTGTCTTCAAGCAACTTGACGGCTTTTAAGGCACTATTTGACTTGATAGGGCCAAAGGTGTGCAGCACGAATGCCTGCGGCGCCCGTGTTCTCAGGAGGTTCGAAGATACTCGGTAATCACTACCCGGCAATTGGTGGGTTGCCGTCGAATACTGGTGATGGGGACGCTCCGGCCAACGCTGGGCAAACAAAGATGAGAAGGCCAGGCGCAGCGCCCGACCTTCTCATCTTGCTTGAGTAGAAGTGGGATAGGCTAGTGAGTGAATAGCCTTAAGAGAAAGGAACTCGGGTCGGTGATATTAGTGGTCAGAATATGTCCAGCTCCCCCCGCTCCGGCAGCTTGATGAGTACCATTATTTCCAAACCCATTGTTCCCTCCAAAGCCACCACTCGTTCCACCAGGACCTCCGTTTGTGCCGGTCCCGGTGGGTGGATCAGTGACTGCACCTGCAGCCCCACCGGTCACCGACATCGTTCCTGGGGTTGAGGCTCCAGGTCCAATTAGGCGAATAATACCGCCACCGCCTCCACCGCCGCCATATCTGTAGCCATTCCCGCCATTTCCTCCACGGGCTCTCACGGATCCCGTGCTGGTCAAATTTGCTCCGGTTCCCCAAGCGAGCACGATGATCCCTCCACCGCCACCGCCACCGGCACCGGCGGTTGCGCTAGCAACACCCGGATTACCGTCTGCTGTGATAGTGCCGGTAATTGCAATGCCAGCCGCAGCTTTGAGGGCAAAGCTCCCCCCACCTGTCCCACCCGCCGTAGTCCCAGGGTGCCCGGTTCCTCCGGCGAGAAGCGTAGCATCTTTTATCAATTGGGCCCGCCCTACCGATAGACCAGGGTTCAAGACCAGCCCTGGCCCAAAATCGTCGGCATGGCGACTTTGCACCAGCGGGCTCTGGGTAATACCAAGGCTCAAGTAATTTCCTGAGGCAGAGTCGACCGGGCTCGAGGGACTGACCACAATGTTCCCATTAATGGTAGCTTGGCCCGTGCAGCGAATGGAAGTGCCATGAGGAACCGTGAGGGTGACTCCGGAATTCACGGTGAAATCTGTGAACTGGAGATTCCCCCCCGCAGGGAGGCCATTATTCCAATTGGTGTTGCCGTTGATCGTTAGGGAACCTGCACTGCCGTCACCGAAGGCACTGCCACCTCCTGCGGGACCTTGAGGGCCAGCGGGACCAGTGGCACCAGCCGGACCAGCGGGCCCGGTGGCACCGTCATTTCCTTGAGGACCCTGAGGGCCGGCAGGACCTTGCGGGCCCGCGGGACCTTGAGCCCCATCATTTCCTTGAGGACCCTGAGGGCCAGCGGGACCTTGAGCCCCATCATTTCCTTGAGGACCCTGAGGGCCCGCGGGACCTTGAGCCCCATCATTTCCTTGAGGACCCTGAGGGCCAGCGGGACCTTGAGCCCCATCATTTCCTTGAGGACCCTGAGGGCCCGCGGGACCTTGAGCCCCATCATTTCCTTGAGGACCCTGAGGGCCAGCGGGACCTTGAGCCCCATCATTTCCTTGAGGACCCTGAGGGCCAGCGGGACCTTGAGACAGAT
>JBJHCR010000056.1:0-25396 GCA_050486105.1 Vulcanimicrobiota bacterium | reverse complement strand
CGCGACGATATCGCCAGATCATCACCTGGGTGCAGGCCACCAGCCTGGGATTGGATCTCGAGGTCTCCCAAGACCAGGTTGTAGCCCTGGTCACCAAGCTGCAAGACGCCAAGCCCCTAGCTGGCGCACAGGTCAAGGTGGGCTCCCAGTCCGGCCTCTCCAAAGAGGACGGCACAGCCCAATTCCTGCTCCCTGCCAAACCCGCCGCCTATACCATCGTCACGACGGCCAAGGACCAAGCTTTCTTGCCTGGAGACCCTAGGCCCATCGACGACAGCCCGGACAAGGAGAGCTCCCCCGTGAATGGTCATTGGCTGCTGTTTAGTGATCGCGGTCTTTACCGCCCAGGCGAGACGGCTCACATCAAAGGCTACGTGCGGAAATGGGTCGATGGACCGCCGAGCAAGCTCAAGAGTATTGGGCAGCCCGGGCAGATAGTGCGGTGGGAACTCCACGGTCATGGCAACAAGCCGGTGGAAGGTCAGGCGAAGCTGAGCAGCTTTGGGACGATCGACTTCACGGTAGACCTGCCCAAGGACATCGAGCTGGGTCGGTGCTACTTAACCGTCCACGGTGATGGACTGCCGAAGGGCTATCTCCATGATTTCGACGTCGATGAGTTCCGTCGACCCGAATTCGAGGTCAATATGGAGGTGCTCTCTGCCCAGCCTCATCTCTTGCAAAGCTCCGCCACCGTCAAGGCTAGAGCCTCTTATTACGCGGGTGGCCCCCTCGCCGGCGCCCAGGTGGATTGGTACGTCGGCGGCGAGGATGCCAGTTACACGCCGCCTGGCCGCAGCGACTACACCTTCGGCCAGTGGACCCCGTGGTGGGACATGGGCCCCTGGTGGCCGCAATCATACGATCCATTCATTTACGAAGAGTTTGCCGGCCGAGCAAACTCTTCGGGAGAACACAGTCTGGAGATTGGCTTTGATCGACTCTACCCGCCCCGGCCAAGTCGCGTGACCATCGGAGCAAGCGTCTCCGATGTCAACAATCAAAGGCAAAGGTGCAGCTCGACTGTTCTGGTTCACCCCAGCACCCGCTACGTTGGACTGAAGTCGGAAAAGAGCTTCGTTGACGAGAAAAGCGGGTTCGAACTGGAGGCCATCGTCACCGACATTGATGGCAATATCGTTCCAGTCGTACCGATCACGATCAGTCTGTTGGAGATCCGCTACGAGCTAGACGAGATGGACATTTACCGCCAATTGGAGAAGCTCTCCCAGCAGATCACCGTGAGTTCCGCTGAGGCCCCAGTCAAGATTCAACTAGCTCCCACAAAAGGCGGCAGCTATCGAATACGCGCCGAGGTGGTGGATGAAGAAGGGCGTCCCAACCGTACCGACTACACTATGTGGAAAGCGGGCGGCATGATGCCTACCCAGGGCAAAGTCGAGCTGGAACCCCTGACCCTGGTGCCGGATCGCAAAGAGTACACTCCCGGACAGACCGCTAAGGTCTTGGTCGTGGCGCCCTTCGCTGAAGGCGAGGGGCTTGTGGTCTGGGCCCGTGACGGCCTCATCAAAGAGGAGAGGTTCACCTTAGACGATGGGAGCGCTACGCTCCAGTATCCCCTGACGGAAGAGTTGGTCCCTAATCTGCACGCCAAAGTGACGGTGGTCGGGAAAACCCAATGGGGACAGGGAACACGACCGGCCGTTGCTGCCGGCGACTTGAGCCTAGCCATCTCCCATTCAAGCCGCAAACTCAGCGTCGAGTTGCTCCCCCAGGACGCCAACCTCGAGCCAGGCAGTGAGGTAGAGCTGCAAGCCAGGGTCAAGGATGTCAAGGGTCAGCCGGTTTCGGGGTGCGAGGTCACCTTGTGGATGGCTGACGAGTCGGTCTTGGACTTGGCCGGATACGTCCGGCCTCGCCAGCTCTCATCTCCGGACTGCCGTGGCCCTGGACTACCCAGGGCTGCCCGGAAGTAGGTCGCCGCAACAGAGTGAGATGGACAGCAGGATGCTTCCCGAGCCTCCCACTCCGCCGCTGCCCGGCACTAGGTTCTCGGAGCGGAAGAACTTTGATGCTTTGGCCGTCTTCAAAGGGAACCTGGTCACCGATGCTTCCGGCCACACCAGGATCAAGGTGAAGTTGCCCGACAACCTAACCCGCTATCGCATCTTTTCGGTGGCCACCAAAGACGATGCCTACTTCGGAACCGGCGATCAAGTCCTGACCGCTCGACTTCCCTTGATGGTGCGGCCGTCACTACCTCGCTTCCTAAACTTCGGAGACAGGGCGAAGCTTCCCGTAGTGGTGCAGAACCTCTCTGACGAGCCCATTGAGACTGAGGTGGTTGGTGAGGCCACCGGCGTGGCCTGGGTGGGACCCGTCGGCCAGAAGATCACGGTGCCCGCTAAGGATCGAGTAGAGCTGTCCTTCGAATGCCAAGCAGACCAGGTGGGTACGGCCCACTTTCGCTTCGGCGCCGTAGCCTCCAGTGGGCGCTCCGACGCTGCCAGGGTCAGCCTGCCCGTTTATACCCCTGCTAGCCAGGAGACCTTCGCCACTTACGGCTCCATCGACAAGGACGGAGCACTCAGCCTGCCCGTGCAGCGACCTTCCGGCATTTGGACACAGCTCGGAGGCTTGCAGGTCCGTCTCTCGTCCACCGCCCTCTCGGAATTGACCGACGCCTTCCTTTACCTGTACACCTACCCTTACGAGTGCAGCGAACAGAAGGCCTCGAGGGTCCTCTCCATTGCTTCACTACGCGACGTTTTGGCGGACTTCCATGCAGAGGACTTGCCCGACACAAGAGCCATCGAGTCTCGTCTGGCCGTGGACCTCACTGACCTGCTGCGTCTGCAGAACTCCGACGGTGGTTGGGAGTATTGGAGTCGCAATGGGCACTCGGTTCCCTTCGTCTCCCTGCACGTGGCCCACGCTTTGGTGCGTTCGAAGCTCGCCGGTTTCGAGATTGAAGAGGACGCTCTGCACAAGGCTATGGGCTACCTCAGGGAGATTGAGTCGAAGTGCGCGGCGCTGAAATATGCCCCTGAAACCACTCGCAGTTGTCTGGCCTACGCTCTCTATGTGCGCCAGCTCAACGGAGATGGAGATGTGGCCAAAGCCAAGTCGTTGTTCGGAGAGATCAAGGCTGAGAAGAGTCTGGACCTCGAGGCTTTGGGATGGCTTTGGCCCACGCTGAATGAGACAGCCCAAGGCGAACCAGAGCTGACGGAACTCAAGCGTCTGGTGATGAATCGGGCTACGGAAACGGCGGAAACCGCGCAGTTCACGACCAGCTATAGAGGGGGTGAAGGGGAGAGTTTGCTCTTGCACAGCGGTCTGCGCACCGACGCCATCTTGCTTTCTGCGCTGCTGGGCGACGACTCGGCCAATCCGCTGAACGCGAAGTTGCTGCGTGGACTACTCGCCCATCGGGTCCATAGGCAACAGGAATCCCGACGTGATAGAATGGTCCGAATGGCTAAAAGGCTTGTGGAAGTCTTCGCGCTTATCGGCCTAGTTGCGATTCTGGGCTCAACAACCTGGGCGCTATTCGGGGCTAAGGATACGACCCAGGAGGAGGCATCGCCTATCGTGCCCCGAGCCCTAAGCTGCTCTCTCTCGGGGGAATTTACCTTGGGATGTCCGAGGAGGACGCCTGGGCGCAACTCGACGAGGTTGGGAAGGATGAGAACTCCGGAGCATGACTTCAGGGTGGGAATTCGAGAAGCGCAAGGGGATAGCCCCCATCTTCGTATCCTCTGTTGCCCAGTTGCTCCCGACGTTTATCCAGAGGCTCCTCTCGCAGCGCGATGCGATTCATCGCTCTAGAATGCCGGCTTCCGCTCCCGGAGCAACCTCCAGATAGGAAAGTACCGCGCTGCGCAAAGCTGCGCTCTCGTCCCCCTTCTCGAGCTGTTTCTTTGGCGGCGCGACATGCCGCGACGCTACCCAGCGGGTTCGACAGCTTTGGACTGCTTGGGGTTAGACGAACACAGCTCCTGGGAAACGGCGAAGATTATCCAAGAAAAGATAGTACAGCTCTCAAAGTAATGGCGGCGTCCGGGCGGTAACAGGCTTGGTGAGATTGCAGCCGCTTCGGGCTCATTGAAGTCGCTTGAGAAAGGTCCTGATCTCCCGCCGGAGAAACCTTGGTTATGGCAATAAAAGTAGGCATCCAACTCCATCCCCAGCACTGCACCTACCAAGCTTTGGCTGAGGCGGCCCAGCACGCGGACCAAGCTGGATTCGATTCTCTCTGGACATGGGATCACTTTTTCCCCTTGTACGGAGTAGAAGAGGCACCGATGGGTCCTGATTTGCCACCCGAGGCTGGAGACCCGGCGGAGCGGGGCGATCATTTTGAAGGCTGGACCTTGCTTACCGCTTTCGCTTGTTTGACCGCGCGGGTAGAATTGGGCCTGATGGTGACCTGCAATTCTTATCGCAACCCTCAACTCCTGGCAGATATCGCCCGCACCCACGACCACGTTTCCGGCGGGCGCACCATCTTGGGAATCGGATCCGGTTGGTATCAGAAAGATTATGACGAGTACGGGTATGAGTTCGGCACCGCTGTTAGTCGCTTGAGGGACCTTGAGCGAGACCTTCCCATTCTCAAGGAACGTATGGCAAAACTCACCCCTCCTCCCGTGCGAGCACCGATGCCGATCCTCATCGGTGGAGGAGGCGAGAAGATCACCTTGCGCTTGGTAGCCGAACACGCCGACAGGTGGAATTACTTCGGCACTCCTGAACAGATCTCCCATAAGATTTCGGTCCTTAACACCTGGTGTGAAAAAAGGGGACGCGACCCCGCAGAAATCGAAAAGTCTATTTTGGTTTCTCAGCCGGAGCAGTTCGAGCGTATCGAGGACTACATCAAAGCGGGGATCAGTCACTTCATGGTGACTGTTGGAGTGCCCTTCGATTTTTCTCGGGCCGAGAAGCTGCTTAAGGATCTCAAGGGCTGAGAGTAGGTTCGAGAGCTTTGTCGGCTGCGGACTTGTGGGAGTATAGCCAGGACCCTTAGCCCATGTTTCGAACAGTCTTGTAATGGAAGCGGTGTTAACGATTCTTGGACTGCTGATAGGAGCATGCGCTCTGCTTTTCCCTACCTATTTGTTGGCTCTTGCCTGGAACATAGTTTTTCGGAGATGGGCCATCAATCCATGGACCCCGGTTGTGGTCCTGGGTTTATTCTTTATTCTGGCAGACTTATCTCTGCCAATGGACCCAGAGCGTGGTTTTGGTTGGGCTTGGCGAGCAGCCTTTTTGGTGCCCATGCTGTTTGTCATCAGTCGATGGCGCCGCTATCGCGAGCCCAAAGGCCCACCGAAGGAGCACCAACTTTAGCAACTTGTTAGGGTGCCTGGCCGAGCACTAAAGGGGGGAGACTGTGAACGAGAAAATAGAACACCTCTTGAGACACGATTCGGAGATCTATGATGATTTCTGGGACTTGGCTGCTCAAGGCTCCGACCGATTAGAGTTTCAAGGTGTGGCTTTCGTTTGGGGCTGCGTTATGGTCTTGGTAGGGGCCATCTTCGCGGGGCCCTCTTTATTTCGAGGCCAAATCGATTTCTATGGGGGCCTCGGACTGTTTGTGTTGGGGACCGGAATCCTGGCTTTTTTCGCTCGTTCGAGAGTGGTGCTGGATCGGAGGGCCGGTATCTTGGAGTATCGCAGAGTTGGACTTCTCAGCCCCGGACAAATGCGGTTGCCGCTCAAGGATTTTTGCCAAGTGCGCCTCGGTCGAGAGTTCATTCAGAGCGAGACGACCCGAGGTGAGGGTTACTCTTTGATTGTCGTAGACCTGCTCACCGAGGCGCGAGAAGCGTTTCGTCTTGGGGCCAAAAGAGACGTTTCAGACGAAGCCGAGATAACCATGAGGCAACGGGCGGAACTCTTAACATCATTTCTGCAGGTGAACCTTCGCGACCAGACGGGCGAAGAAGAGCTTGTGCTCGATCCCCACGAGGTTCAGCAGAACCTGGCTCAAAGGCTAGGCGGGACCCCTCCTGAAATGGAACCCCCTAATGTCTGTACCCTAGAAATCGTCGAGGGGTCGATCCTTCTTCCAGCAGAAGGTTGGACCCCCATAAACCGGCATCTGAGAGGGTTAGCATTCGGCTTCACCGGAGTATCTGGGATCCTATTCTCCGGTTCCGCGTATGCCCTTGGCAGCGACCACCAAGACCCTTTTTTATGGGCCTTCGCGTCGGTCTCCGGGCTCCTTTTTTTGGGAAGTTTCGGGTTCTTGAGGAGCAGCAAAGATCGGGCATTCAAGCAGGACAAACTCTGCTTTCAAGAGGAGTCCCTGGTTCATTTTTCTCAAGTGGGGGACAAGCTCATCAGGGTTGCCGAGGCCCAGTACGATGAGATTTTAGAAGTACGCCGAGAGGAGCGACAGCGAAGCCGATGGTCTCAGAACGAGCCCCCCATCCGCATCATCTCCAGAAGCGGGATGCTGCAGTTTGGCAACGAGTTGACCAAGGCCGATTCTGATTGGCTGATGCGCGAGTTGCAGAGGCGGATCGTTCTTCGGACTCCTGGGGCTTAGAGCGACTTGGCTTCAGTCCAACAGAGGATTGCGCCAGCGTAATCCGGAGAAGCGTGCGAAGTCGGCGTCGTTGGAATGGACTTCCAGTTGATACTCGAGAGCGAAGGCGGCGATGTGGGCATCGGTCACCAAGTTTCCCCCCACTCCGACCTCATCGAGCAATCGCTCTAAGATTTCGAGATGGCGGGGTCCCGGTTCGATCAACTCTACATTGTCGATTTCGAGCCAGGAACGAACGTGAGCTAAGGCCGGCCCTGGAAGCATAGGAGAGATGAGGACAGCCGGGTGAGTCATGATACGAACAAACCCACAACACACAGCCCAGGGGAGGCGAACCCCGTAATCGCCAGAGAGGAGATGTTCCCACCACCTACGCGCCGCCTCGTGATTCGGCGCCTCAGAGTTATAGGCGTAGATCAGGAGATTCACATCCGGGATGATCACTTCGAGTTCGTCGATTCCTTAGCGAAATCTTGAACTTCGAGTTCGTCGAGGAGTTGGTTGAGTCTGGCTGGGTCTACGCCAGGGCGAAATCCGCCACAGTGGGGTTGTACTTCAAATCGATTTCGTTCTACAGGCGACGACTGGGCCCGAAGACCTCGCCTAAGGAGTTCGTTCAGAGCCTGCTTGAATGAGAGCTTTCCTTCTCGTGCGTAAGCTTTAAGTCTCTCGGCAACGTCAGGATCGAGGGTCACAGTGGTTCTCATGTTGTCATCATGATGCTATCGTGAAATGCTGTCAAGATGACTTAAGGAGTTTTTAGCTCTCGGATCAAGGATTGACCGACTCTTTGACCGCTCGGCTCATGTCCACTCTAGCAGTCGCTTTCATCTGGTAGGGTCCTTAAGACTTAGTTGCTTCCTCGAGCACTTCAGGGTGCTGTTCGATATTCGGGGAAAGGCAACTCAGAAGTTCTTGGGGAGCGGCGCAGTTGTGGAGATCGAGTCGTAAGGTCTCTTCGTCTACCATGGTCACCGGGTAGTGCAGGAAGGACATGGTATTGGCTGGAGGCTTTAAAGCTTTCTCTGCGAGCAGGGCCTCTTGGACTTCGATTGGGAGCTTTCGGTTCAAGCGAAATTCCATCAACCGAGCGGTTCTCGATTTTCTTCGGTTCTGGGAGGTACTCCACTCTCTTTTGAGGACCGGAGCGACTCGGTAGGGAACACATCAAGAGCGAAACCGGAGGAGAGGGCTACAAGCTGATCGCCCTGGGCCTGCTCACCGACCGAGGGAAGGCCTTTCGCCTTGGAGCCAGGCGAGACGTGACTACCGATGGGGAAGGTGAAATGCGGCAGCGGGCGGAACTTCTCGCAACGATTCTCCGTGACCAGTTTGCTCAAGACCTTAGGGCGAGCGCTTTAAGCAAGCTGCCTCAATCTTCGTTTTGCTCTCTGTTCAACTCACGAACTTCCGGCTCCAAAAGTAGACTCCGGAGAAACCCTTACCCAGCGCGCTGGCCCACAGGACACAAAGAGACTGTAGGATTAACAGCCAGAAAACAGTTCTATGGGAGACTGACTACAGAAGTAGCAAGGAGATGAGCGCGATGATCAACACACAAACGAGCAACGGAGGCGGAAATTCGATTCTCAGTCGGATAGCTGGTCTGGAATCGGCTCGAAAAAACAGCCAATCGGTGGAGAAAAAGGAAGATCTCTCCGGTGAATATGAGCGCCTAGTTGACAGTTTTCAATCCACTCTGACCAACGTCATGGCCCTTGATGGAAGCGAACGAGACCGATCGGTGTAAAGGTCAGTGACCCGGAGCGAGGCGAGTTCCTTGGCCTCAAAGATAGTGATTCCTCTACCGTATTGACTTCTTACCTTGCCAACGGTTCCTCGGTGAGCGCGCCTGGAACCCTCACCGTGTTCAAGGTCGACAAAGAAATCAATCAACTCAGCGTGTTCGAGTATGGAGATATCTCGAGCCAAGTCAATCCGCTTCCTCGCTTGGATATGGTAAAGGTCAAGCACACGACGATCAGCTTGCTCGATGATTCTGACATACGGCAATCAAGCATGTGGGAGAGCGACGCCGGTCGCTTCCTAGAAGGCGACGACTATATTGGGCAGATCCGTCACGCCCACGGATATCTTTATCGATAGAAGAGGCTCTGCAGTTCCTTAAGAGGAGCTTGGTCTCTATGTCCATGTTGCACTCGTTCTGGGGAGAACCTCAACACTAACCTCGAGTTTCTCGGCAATATCGGGCTCCTAGGGTCACTATGGGTCTCATGCTGTCAAGATGCTATCAGGCAGTCAAGCTGAGGTTTTCCGGGGGACAGATCGCCCACTAACCCCCCGCCAACTGCGAGATCATCATTTGGGCTACAGAGAGATAGATGAAAAGCCCGGAGGCGTCGACCAGAGTGGTGATCAGAGGGCCCGAAACAACCGTCGGATCGATCTTCAGGCGTTGGGCTACCAATGGGATGGCCGCTCCCACCAGGTTAGCCCAGCAGCAGACGATCAGAATGGTGAAAGCCACGCAGGAGGCAAGCTCTGAGCCCACGCCCCACATTAGGGCTCGCACGAAAGCAATGACTCCCAGCAGAGTTCCCAACAGCACTCCGGCGGTCAGCTCTTTCCTCATCTTCCTAAGGCACTTGTCGTTGGAATTTTGCCAAGTTTTGCGGGGACGGCTAGAGCTGCTTTATCGTGGGGATTTCGATGCGGTGCTTCTCAGGAAGGCCCCGGCCGATTTCTGGAGAACGCCTCCGCGACCTCGAAATCCCCTAAAGGGACAGCTCTTTTTGCTTGATGTGATTTTTCAGAGGTCTGCTCCTTTGCTCGGTGGAGAAGCGCTTTGTGGCGCACTGAGTCCGATGCGAAGGCCGAGATTAGAAAATTGGAGATGCCGATGAAGATTATTGCATGCGTACGACAGACTCCTGACACCGAGACAGTGGTTAAGATTTCTGGTGACGCCAAATCTCTAGAAACGGACGGCGCGAAGTACATTATCGGGCCTTATGACGAGTATTCCTTGGAAGCTGCGGTGCAGATCAAGGAAAAAGATGGGGGCGAAGTGGTGGCCTTGTCCTTGGGACCTTCTCGGGTCTCTGAAGCGCTGCGCTCGTGTCTGGCCAAGGGAGCAGACACCGCAGTTCATATCAACACCGACGGAGCCGAAACCGATGACGCCTTGGTGGTGGCCTCGGCCTTGGCCGCCCAGATTCAGAAGATGGGTGGTTTCGATGTGGTGTTCACCTCAACTAAGGGTTCAGATTCGGACCGAGGTGCCGTAGGACCCATGCTGGCCGAACTGCTGGGAGTGCCCTATTTGGGACTGGTGCAAAGTGTGGAAGTCGAAGGAGGCAAACTGACCTGCAAGCGAGACATCGAAGGCGGGATCACCGAGACCTTCAGCGTGGAGACCCCGGTAGTTATTTGCGGTGAGAAAGGCGTTCGGGGTGAGCCTCGATACCCTTCACTCATGCAGATTATGAAGGCCAAAAAGAAGAAGATCGAAGCTGTGGAGTTCGGCAGCCTTGGGGTTGATGGTGGTTTGGCCAAAGTGGAACTCGAAACTTACGAAGCTCCTCCTGAGCGACCTCCGGGACGGATCATCGATGGAGCAACCCTGGATGCCAAGCTCGATGAATTGGTGCGACTCCTCAAAGAAGAAGCGAAGGTGGTGTAAGTATGAGCAAGTTGACCTGCGTGATCGGCGAAGTTTCCGCCGATGGAGTAAACAAAGCAACTTTAGAGGCCATCTCGGAGGCCAAGAGGGCCGGAGCGGATCAGATCCACGTCATACTCTTTGGTAAGGGGAGCCAAGCCCAGTCAGCTGAGGCCGGCAAGGCTGGAGCCAATGAGGTGCGCTATGTCGAAGAGGATGGCTACAGCCTGGCTCGTCGAGTGGCCACCGTGGCCCCGATCTTGGAGCGGCACGGACCCAAGCTGGTGATCGTGCCGGCCACCACCCACGGCAAAGAATTGGCTGGGACTTTGGCTGCACGATTCAAAGCCCCCTACGCCAGCGAATGTTTAGAGATCCGCTTTGGAGATGATGGTCGTCCCAGAGCGCTCAGACCCCAGTACGCCGGTAAGGTTCGGGCCCGAGTTCGACTTGGCGGAGAGGGGATTTCCGTGTGCTCTTTGCGCCCTAATGTGGTGGAGGTTTCCCTGGAGGCCAATGAGGTGGCGGCAAGCTCGGTGCCTCTCGGAGGCAGCGACAACGGAGTCAAGCTCACCGATGCTTCCACCAAGGCCGATGCCAGTGGCGAGGTGGACCTTTCTGAGGCTTCCATTGTGGTCTCTGGAGGACGCGGCTTGAAAGGTCCTGAGAACTTTCACCTGTTGGAGAGCTTGGCCAAGAAGCTCAATGCGGCCGTAGGCGCTTCCCGCATGGTGGTGGATGCCGGTTGGAAGGAGCATCGCTATCAGGTTGGACAGACCGGGCGGGTGGTCACTCCGGACCTTTACATCGCCGTGGGTATCTCCGGAGCAATCCAGCACTTGGTGGGTATGCAGAACGCGGGTTGTATCGTGGCTATCAACAACAACCCCGAAGCCCCTATTTTTAAAGTGGCCGACTACGGGATCGTCGACGACCTCTTCGAGGCGGTGCCGAAGCTCACCGAGAAGCTCTGACGGATTCGTCTGCAAAGCGCATCAAAGAAGGCCTGTTGACAGGCCTTCTTTGATGCCTGAGGGATCTTGCGCTTTAAGTCTCCAGGGCCTCTCTCACCTTCTGGGCTAAATCCGAAGAAGTGTAGGGCTTGCTTAAGAAGTGGAAATCCTCTTCCGAAACGCCGTGTTGGGCGAGTTCGTTGGCCGGATAGCCGGAAACAAAGAGGTTTTTCATCTCGGGTCTAATCCGGTGTAGATGCCTTGAGACTTCCAGGCCGCTCATACCTGGCATGATCACGTCGCTCAGCAACAATTGGATCGGTCCTGGGAATCTTCTCGAAACCTCGAGAGCTTCCACCGGACCTTCAGCGATGAGAACCTTATATCCCAGTCGTTCCAGGAGGCGCCGATTGAGGTCCAGGAGACTGGGCTCATCCTCCACAATGAGGACGGTCTCATCTCCGTTAGGGAGAGTGTTGTTGGGGTCACTGCGACCAAGGTTGAGAGCCTGGGCCGCCTGGAGGTGTCTGGGAAAATACAAGGTGGCTTTCGTTCCCTGCCCCAACTCGCTATCCAGGTGGACAAAACCGAGATTCTGCTTGACGATTCCGTAGATGGTTGCTAGCCCCAAGCCAGATCCATGGCCTGGGTCTTTGGTGGTGTAGAAGGGTTCGAAAGCTCTCTCCAGGGTCGATTCATCCATACCGCAGCCGTTGTCTTTGAAAGTGAGCCCGACGTACTCTCCCGGAACAGCACCCACATGCTTTCTACAGAAGGCTTCGTCGAGCACAGTGTTGGCTGTTGAAATGACGATACGTCCGCGCCCATTGAGGGCATCCCGGGCATTGACCGCTAGGTTGGCCAAGATTTGATCGACCTGTGAAGGGTCTATGTGCACGGACCAGAGCCTAGGTGTGGGTCGCCAATCCAAGTCGATCCCTTCTCCGATGAGGCGCCGCAGCATTTTTAACATTTGAGTGATGGCATCATTGAGGTCGAGTACCTTGGGGGCAATAGTCTGTTGACGAGCAAAGGCGAGGAGCTGTCGAGTTAAGTCAGCCGATCGCTGAGCTGCCGCTTCGATCTCTAGGAGCTCGGAGGCGATAGGGTCCTCAGCATTGCATTCTTCCAATACTAGTTGAACGTTGCCCAGAATGATTCCTAACATATTATTGAAGTCGTGGGCGATCCCACCAGCCAATCTTCCTACGGACTCCATTTTCTGGGCTTGATGAAATTTGGCTTCCAGGCGCTTTCGGTCGGTGATGTCTATTCCGACGGACTGGAACTCACACAGGTGCCCGGATTCGTCGAAAATTGGTACTTCGAACCAGGTCATCCAGTGATGACTTCCATCTTGTGCTTGCGTCTCGTTGTCGTAGCTCAGGAGTTTTGGATCCCTGATGAGATCATCAATGGTACGCTCCACCTCGGCTTGCCGCTCTGGCCGCAGCAGATCGATCCAGCGCTCACCGATCACCTTGGCACCTTCAGCGAACAACTTTCGATAACGACTGTTGGCATAAGTGATGGTGTAGTCCGGACGCCAGCGACAGACAGCCAGGGGCAGGTTGCTAACGATCGCTTGATAGTGGTCTCGACTCTCCTGCAGGGCGAGTTCGGCTTGCCGCCGCTCCCAGCTCTCCAGAGCCAAAGAGACCAGGTTGGCCAGCGCCAGGACAAAAGTCTTTTCATCTTCGTGCCAGGTCCGCTTCTCCCCGATGTGTTCACAACACAGAACCCCTTCGAGTTTTCCATTGAGATGTATGGGCCCGTCGAGCATGGAGGTGATTCCCAAAGGCTGAAGATAGGGCTCCGAAAAGCTGCTCGTTCTGGGGTCTCCCAGGGCGTCGTCGGCATCGATCAAACACCCTGTTTTCAGAGCTTCGAAATAACTAGGAAAATCTGATTGATGCAGCACGACCCCCGAGGTGAAGTTCTCTTGAGTCCCTGCGAACTGCAAGGTGCATACCAGGGCTGTGCCCTCCTTGTTGAAATTCCAGATCCCCACTCGGGCCACTTCGAGGGCTGTCGCGGTTCTTAGGCAAAGTCTCCGAAGTCTGGCCATAAGGTCTGCTTGCTCAGGGAGATCTGAGGCGATCAGGGCCATAAGCGCTTCGCGCTGCTGCTGGAAGCGATCAGAGTTCGTCACCGTAGTCTCACCAGAATGCGAGGATGGGCAAACGGAAAAGAACCTGGCCAAAAGGCGATTCGAGCTTCGATATCAATTTGGATCAGCAGTACCATGTCTCCTAGGATAGTCCTATGGAGGGCATTTCACAAGAATAGGAACACCTTATCCGACCCTCTGACAAAATGACCTCCGGAATCCGGTTTCGTGAGGACTGTTGAACAGTAGCTCTTGGGGCTGGAGGATTGAGAGAAAAGAGAAAAGACCGACTAGTTTGAAGCACTCACCAGTTTGCCATGGGCTTCTTTAGGTGTGCCTGAACGGTGAGCGGAACCGGCGGTTTGTAAACCAAAGTCTTGTCCGATCTGAACCCAACGGCCCAAGTCGAAGAAACTGGAGCTCCGATCGGCAAGGGAAAGATTACTTGGTCTTAAGGCGAGCACCTTAAAGTTTCGCAAGCTGTGTCCGGTCCGCTCAGGGTGGAGGTCCAAAGCCGGTTTCTGCGGTGTGAATCCGTCCCACGAGGCCAGGCAGGATTGTCTTGGGGCACGACACATCTCTTAAGAGTATGAGTGACGGTCTAGACCTCAAGGCGTTTCTAGAGAGGAAATCTTCTGAGGGGGAGGTGGACTCTGAGGGAGCCTTCACCGTAGCCAGAGAGAAGGCTCTAAAGAAGCTGGCCTCTTTTGCTCTGCCTTCCGAATACGATTGGGTGCTGAAGATCGTTCAGGCGGCGAATCTATGGCAAGTTCCGGTGCTCCAAGTCCGGCAGTCCAGGGTGGCAACCTCGTTTTTCTGCTGCCCTTCGGAAGAGCAAGAGTTCCCTTCTGAGGCTCTCATTATTGCTGCCCTCGAGGAGGCGGCCCTCGATCAGGACAATCCTGTTCATCAGTTGGCCATGGCCTTGCGGTCCATTGTCGAGCAAAGTCGCTTGTCCTTTGTCTTGGCTGTAAGGCATGGGGGCGAACTGGGAGAGCCCGTTTTCGCCGGCGATGACGCGAACACTCTCGACTCCGAATCACGGCGATTGTGGGCCCAAATCTCTCAGGATGGGCTGCGACTGACAGTGAGCCATTTTCAGGGAGAAGAGTCCTTTTTTGGACGGTATTTGCCCAGGTTTTCGGACGTTACCAAGCGTCATCTGAAGATTGCAGGGAAGCTCGAAGATCGATGTTTTGTCTCTCAGGTGCCCATAATTTTGGACGGACGCTTACTCTCCAAGATTTTTCCTCGTGGTGACTTTCACAATCAGCGATTGAGAAGACCCGTTTTTCAAGGCCGGTTGTCAGAGGGCGACAAAGGTAAATTTCTCCTGCAGTCTCTCGAGGGGCTGCCGGGAGTCTTACCGGTTTCAAAGGTTTCCATCAAGGCACAGGAGTTGCCGAAGATCGGAGTCTGGTTTTTTGCCAGCGGTCGAGATTCCCATACTTTTGCTTCGTCAGGACCTTTGCTCCCGAATCCAGAAGACTTAATTCTCCCAGACGTCACTGAAAGGTATCACCGGGTTTTTTGGGTCCGTCAAGGGGTGACGGTAGCCGGATTCTATCTTTTGGCCAATTTGCGAACGGATTTGGAACTGACGATGTTTTTCTCTGGGTCTCATCTCCGGACCGACCTCAGTGGATTGCAAGTAGAGTTTGCCGAAGATGCTCATAAAATCATTGCCAGAGCGTTCGCATCGGTCAAGAGTGGCTTGCAACAGAGATTCACTGACCCGGAGTTCCGTGAGGTGATGGTGCAAACCACCGTGCCTCCACTCGCTAGCCCACTGGAAGAGTCCCTGCCGGGGGCTATTGATCAAGTTGGAGAGACGTTGCTCAGTAGGAGCCTTCTGGCTGAGATACCGAACCTCTACGTCAGAATGCTTAAACATCGCGATCAGGTCAGCCAGGAACGATTCCTCTCGGGTGATAAGGCAAAAGCGTTACAGCTTTGGTTCGAGCATCTCGCAAGGAGTGTGAATCCGTTCCTCTTGGACTTGGACCGGGCTGAAGAGTCTGTGCAGGGGCGATTGCCGTAGGTCCTCTTGGTGCTCGAGGCTTCTTGACCACCTTAGTCTGCAAACTGTAGACTAAGTTCGTGCAGTACAATATCCATGAAGCCAAGACCCACCTCTCGCGCTTGCTTGAACGAGCTTGTCAAGGGGAGGAGATCGTCATTGCTAAAGCCGGGATACCTTATGTGCGTCTCGTTCCGGTTGTGCCCAGGCAAGAGCGAGAACTGGGCTTTCTTCGTGGGGAATTCACCGTGGGGGAGGAGATTTTCGAGCCCCTTACTGAGGAAGAACTCAGAGATTGGGGGGTATGACTTATCTGCTTGATACCCACACCTTGCTCTGGGCCTTGGCTGAGCCGGAAAAGCTTTCAAGCCAGGTTCGTACCATCTTGATCGAGCCAAGCGTTTTTCCGAAGGTTTCGGCCGTCAGTCTCTTTGAAATCGCCACCAAGACCAGGATCGGGAAACTGTCCTGTCCGTTGAGCCTGCTCGAAAACTGGGAGTTCACCCTTTCACGACTGGGCGCTACCCTCTTGCCTTTGCATGGGTCGGAGGCGGTGCGAGCAGGGCGTTGGGAGACAAAGCACCGCGACCCTTTTGATCGCCTCCTGGCTGCCCAAGCTTTCGAGAACGACTTAAGTCTGCTGAGCTGCGACGAGGCCTTCCATCACTTTGAGGGCCTGAAGGTGATCTGGTAGGCTTCGACAGAACGGTCAGAACTTGGCCTCACTCCGTTCAGCCCGCTTGGCGCTGTCGTCCTGGGGCGGGAATGAAAGAACACCACTCCCAGGGTCCGGCCACCGCCTTGGTCCTGGAGGGCAAGATCCGATTTTCCAGTTCCACCAAAGAGCGGGCGATGGAGCTTGCGCCCCTGCAGAGCGCGGTTTTCTCCAAGGATGTGCTGCACGCGGTGGAAGCCCTGGAAGAAACCTTGCTGCTGGTGACTATGGGGGGACATCCTAAGGAGCAATAGAGCGTCCCCGACTCGCCTCTAGTGAGTTTTTGGTCTGAGTTCCTGTTGGCAGCGATGCCCTCGATGCGCCAACTTCGTGAGCTTTCTGGTTCCCGCGCCGTTGCTTCTCGTGTGGACCTTCGGGGGGGTTTGCTAGCCTGGGAAAGGAGAAGTCAAAAATCAGGCGCCCTATCGTATCTCAGGGGATGGGACCAGAGTCCGAAGCGTCCAAGATGTTGGACCACTGACGGTCTTGTGGCTAACAGCGTCCCCCCGTTTTCGAGGACCTTTTGGCAGAGTTCAAAGTCCCATCCCAAGTGGGTGAGGCTGGTTTCCACCATGGATGGCCAAATCTCACGGTGGAACATCAAGTTTATTCCACCGAGACTTTGCTTTTTCCGACAGTCAAACTCTTCGACCAAAGTGGGGTGCGAGTTCGTGTGAAATCCTGACACCACCAGGGGAGAAGTCTGGCTTTGGTAACGCTGATGAAGTTCGCGTAGACGGTTCAGCCAATCCGGCCTAACGATCGCATCGGAATCGAGGCATGCTAGAAGATTACACCCTAAGCCTTCTGCCAACATCCTCCAGGCATGCCTGTAACTGTCGAACATATTTCCGTGGTGGTGCTTAAAGATCTTGACCACGGGAAAGCCCTTAGGCGCCCAGTTTCGAACCAACTCGTTGGCTCTCTTCCCACCCATCACCTGATTGGCGCGCCACCAGGTTGGCAGTTTGCGCCAGAGCCAGGGAACAAAGCCGTTCTTGATATAGACCGTGGAACCCGAACGCGGTCGGGGTACACATCTTAAGTCAGATTTGAGCATTCCAGCTGAAGTGAAGGCACAACAAGACCACTCGCTCCGAGCCTGAGCGGCGAGTTCCCCCAAAGGCAAGTTTCTTCGGTTCGGAAAATCGCAACCTGGTGAGTCCACTCCACTCCAGGTCTCGAATCCATCAAAACCCGAGGGGACGGTCTGGGCCAGACTCTCGTCAACCAAGCAAACCAGGCAATCTTGAAGATCGCTGGCTTCCAGGCTCTTGAGGCATCGTTTGAGGTACTTCGGACGTCCAAACACCGGAATCACAAGTCCGACGCTAACCTGAGAGAGCAGACCAACGGTCTCAATCTCTCCAAAGTCGGCGGGGATATAACTTTCCAGAAGACCCAAAACTAAGCAGCTCTCAACCCTTCCAGATCAGCCTTTGGGATGAAAGGCCAAGGGTCCTCAACACCTCGATTCACCGCCGTCGAGCATCCCCGTCAAACCAAGTGTTTCCTGAACCCGGACCAGGGAACGCTTTTCCTCTGCTGCGATCCTCTCGCCAGGAGCCCCGCTTTTGACGAGTTCCGGCTCGCCGGGCCTCTTTCAGATCTTCGCGCTCGACCTCCCGATAATAGCGGCGGTTTCTTCCCTCGTAGAGCATGGGTGTGCCAAACTCTTCTTCGGCCCTAGGGCTGTCGGCCTGCATAGGGGTAGATGTTGGGGTCGGCGGAGAGTCTTGAGCCCAGCAAGGGACTAGCCAGAACAGGAAGATGGCGACCACAAGTGCGAGTTTGACTCTGAGACATCTTTGAACAGGGAGCATGACTCAATGATGCCATAGATACTCAGTCCTTGTATAGGAGCACTCAAGTTAGAACCTTCCGAGTAATTGCAGGCTCCAGTGCGGTTGGGAACTGCAGCAATGGGGTCGTGATGACCGCTTTAAACCGGAGTCAACAGCAGCTCGGCTTCGCTTTGAGAAAGCAAGGCTCTCAGTTCTAGGCGTTTGGCCTCAAGTTCGAGTTGGCTTAGTCCAGGAACGGACACATCATCTCGCAGGAGTCCGGTGGCAAAGTTGACCAGGTTGGTGAATTCGTTGGGGTCGCTGACCAAGTGGTACATTTCCCACTCATCGGCTTCTTGACCTCGAGGGTCCCAAAAGCGATTGATTTTCCAGACTCCGTCGGTGAAACACCGAACAGAATTGGGTTGCAGTACGGGTCCCGAGACCACCGGATTTCCCTCGAGCCTGAGGACTTCTATGTCTTGCAAGAAACGCTCGAAGGCATCTTGGGCCTCGAACTCGGTCAGGCCGTCGGGCGGTTCGGTGATGCGGTCGTCGGTGGTGAACAGCACCCCGGGGCGAGCAGGGCTTTGCCCTCCCCTTAAAGTCTGGGTTAGGTCTTGGCCCACTAGGTCGCGGACTTGAGTGTGACCGGAGGCGATGATGCTCTGCTTGGCGGCTTCGAACTCTTCCTGGGTGATTCCAGCCAGTCCCAGTAGGGTGGGAATAATATCCACGTGGTTGGTGGGCGAGGTCACCAGTCGAACTTGATTCTCCGAAGGATTCACCAGGGGAGAGGAGACCACGAAGGGTACGTGGGTGATCTCTTCGTAGGCGGTGTGCCATTTCTGGACCATGGTGCCGTGGGCGGCGCAGTACTCTCCGTGATCTGAGGTGAAAACGATGATGGTGTTGTCACTGAGACCTTTAGCATCCAAGGTGTCCAGGATTCTCCGTATTTCAAGGTCCACCAAATACTGGAGGTAGACGTAGAACTGTCCGTACTTTCGTACCCACTCCTCCTTATTGTCTTGGTTTTGGATCGGGTAGGGGAGAGGAGCGCTTGCAGACCGGGGAAACAGAGCTTTCAGGCCCATTTGGACCTTGTAAGCGGCGTCTTGCTGACAGCGCGGCTTGGTGCTGAGATCCTCATCCATCCCTGGGGGCAGGTTGAAGGTATCTTGAGGGAAGCCATCTGGGTTGAGGGACACCTCGAACCCATCATCGCTGGGATTGCTGAAGGAGTTGGGGTCGGGAATAGGTTGGGGATCGGTTATAGGGGACTTCCCTTGAGTGACCCTGGAAGTATTACCTTCAGGTCCGAAAAAGGGCTCTGGGTAGGCGACGATATCGTGAGGGTTGACCAGGGACGCTACCGCAAACCAAGGTTTGTCCGAGTTCGGATCTCGCTCGGCCAAGAAGTCACTCACGATATCCCCAAATCCCGGATCGCGGTAGACACCCAAGTTTTGAGGGTTGGAGCCGTGAGGTTCGGGACCAGAACTCTCATAACCCTGAAATCCGAACGGAGTGAGATCGAAGGGCGGTTCAGACGTGTTAGAAACGTGCCATTTCCCCATATAATACGCATCGTATCCCACAGCGTCGAACCAATCCCCTACTGTGGGGACTCCGTTGGGGTCGAGAAACTCCACCTCGTCGGCTTCCTTGAACATCCCATCCACCTGGGTCACTCCGTGGAGAGAAGGGTATTGCCCGGTCATGATGCTCGTTCGACTCGGTGAGCAGGCTGCTGTTGCCAAGTAGTGTTTGCGCAAGAAAACGGCATTCTTGCGTAGTCTGGTGAAGCCTCGAAAGAAGGGGATGAAGGGATTGTCGGGGCTCAATTGAGGAGTGAATCCTAGAATCTCCCGAATTCCCGGCACTTCTCCTTGGTTAGCGGCATAGCCCTCGGGGGGCATGCGCCACTGGTCCAACAGCATAAAGAGGATGTTAGGTCGCCGTCTGGGGTCTCCGCCTGGTCCCCCAGGGCCGGGGCTGGTCAAGGCACCGGGGCCGTCGGTGAAGGTTGAGCCGCAACCGGCGACGAGCGGTCCAAGAATAGCACTGGATAAGAGACTTTTTAGCACAGAGCGACGAGTTACCATGGAGAAGGTCTACGAGGCAAATCCTGGAGTACCTTTTTGTCAAGATAGAAAGATTGTTAGGACTGCTCCAGAGCTTTTGCAGGCCTGCTTTGTGGCTTTGATTTCTGGTCCAGATACCGGACAAATTTCATCACTTCGGTAGCTGGTTGCCTTCGGGTCAGTTGTTGGCACATGAAAAGGACAGTGGGCTGGATGTGGTTGAAAAAACGGCGATAACCTCGGCACAGATAGTTCAGCCCGGGCTCTCCGTCGGGCGTTTCTAGGAATCGATTCTTAGGACACTCTCCGTGGCAGGCTCCTCGGACCTCACAGCGGCGGCAGTAGGCGGGAAGGGTGTCCTGTTTGGCCCGGCCGAAGGCTCTTTGCTCGGGGGAATTCACCAGGGACTCTAATGGAGATTCCATGATCTGGCCCAGGCGATTCTCCGGGTACACATAATGATCGCAGGAATAGAGGTCACCCGTGTGCTCCAAGGCCACAGCATCCCCGCAGGTGGGCCGAAATAGGCATAGACCTTGAGGAACTCCCATGTAGGATTGGACCGCCACCTCGAAGAGCTGAACAAAAACCTGTCCGACATCCTTCCTCACCCAGCGGTCGTAGATGCTGCACAAGAACTCTCCCCACTGCTCGGGAGTCACCGAGCGCTCACTGACGTGAGCTCTTCCCTCACCAACCAAGCGGATCAAACCTTCACTGCTCGGAGACTCAGCGAAGCGCTCAATAAGGGGAATGAATTGGTGAAACCTGCTCCCGATAGACTTGAGGAACTCGTAGACCTCCAAAGGGTGCTCGGCGTTGTCTCGATGCACCACGGTGAGGGTGTTGAATTCAACCTGGTGTTGTTTGAGAATCTCCAATCCACGCATGACCTTTTTGAAAGTGGGCTTTCCGCCTTTGTCGGGGCGATAGAGGTCGTGGAGGTGGGCGGGACCGTCGATGGACAGACCGATCAAGAAGTTGTTCTCGGCTAAGAACTCTCCCCACTCATCGTCTAAGAGCACCCCATTGGTTTGGAAAGCGTTGCTCACCGACTTCCCGTTAGCGTACTTTTTTTGGAGTTCTACGACTTTGCGATAGAAGTCCACCCCCAAGAGCGTGGGTTCGCCCCCCTGCCAAGCAAAGGCCGCTTCCTGGGGATGGGCCTCGATCATTTGCCGGATGTAGGATTCCAGCACTTCGTCGGACATCCGGGGTTGCCGAGGAGATTTGGGGTAGAGCTTCTCTTTTTCCAGGTAGAAGCAGTAGCTGCAATCGAGGTTGCAGACGGCGCCACCCGGCTTGGCCATGACATGAAAGGGCATGACCAGGAGTTCCGCTGTTGGCCATAGGGACCTTCTTCTTTCGTTTCAGAGGGGAATCCCCAACGGAGTTCTGAGGTTTAAGAGTAAGGAGATTGCCTTCGAAGGGAAAATTAACCACTTATGAAGAGAACTCTAGCGAAAATTGTAGGTCTTTTGACTGTCTTGGTTTTGGTAGCGGCACCGAGTCTGGCCTTATCGACAGCTGAAGAGGTCCGGGTTGGCCAAGAGGCAGCGGCCCGCTTTGAGGCCGCCCACGGAGTGGTCACCGACCCGGCCATGGTAGGACGTCTGGATCGTATAGCTGCGTCGATGATGCCTTATGTTCAGCGAAAGGATCTTCCCTGGCGCTTTCGGATCATCAACGTGGATGCATTCAATGCGGCGGCCTTTCCTGGCGGCTTCATTTACGTCACCCGAGGCCTTATGAATGGATTGACCGACGAAGAGGTGGCCTTCGTAGTGGGTCACGAGATAGCCCACGTGGAGCATCGGCATTCGGTCAAGCAACTTCAGAGTGCTCAGATGCGCCGCCTTGGTTTGATCGCCATCGCCGTGGGGGCCACCGGAGGGAACGTCGATCGAGGAACGGCAACCTTGGTTCAGTTGGCTGATGGAGTGATCGGCAGCCAACACAGTCAGGCCGATGAGTCGGAGTCAGACCGCACCGGTTTGCGCTTGATGGCCCAGGCAGGCTACGATCCCGCCTTCGCTTTGTCGGCCTTGCAGAAGTTGGCAGCTCAATCCGGGGGAGGAACTCCCGGATTTCTGAACACTCTTTTGGGCTCTCACCCTCTACCTCGGGAGAGAGTGGCTCAGGGGGAGGCGTTGATTATCGATGTCCCCTATCAGGTGACCGTGCCCCCTGCCGTGCACTCCTCGAGTGGGGAAGAGCGACTGTACATGGATGCTGCAGAGGCGTTGGAGTACAGTTTATCACTCTTGGGTCATGGCCATCTCGATGCGCTGGCTCGTCAAGCCGAGAGAGTTGCCTTGAATCAAGGAGCCCCCGAGTATGGAGTTTCTGTCATTCGCCAAAGAGGGGACAAAAGGGCAGGTTTGTCGGACCTGGAAAACCGGCTTTTGTCCAGCCCTGAGATCGCCAACGCCACTTCAAAGCTGCAGTTTGGAGTTGCGGTGGTGGAGACTGGTCAGGACAGCTTCGAGGCGGTGGTCCTCCTGCGGAGGGCGCGCTGATGATCCGACATACAGCATTAGTGGCCGTGGTAGTTCTCGTTTGTGCCGGCGGAGTTTTGGCTCAGGACTTGCGGACTCAGATTGCCCAGCAAGCTCAGGGCCTGTCCCAGCAATCGGGGATCCCGGTCAACGTCGCTCTGCGCTTCAAGATCCTCTCCGATCAGGTTGGTCGTCTCACTGGGGACGGCGATCCTCTACCGTATTTGAAGTTTTTCTCGCAGACTCGAAATCTGTTCTGGAGCCGACCGGTTCCACCAAATTTGGAAACTCCCATGCGAAACTTAGAGAGTCTCATGGTGCAGCAGGCTGCATCTCGAGGGCACAGCTTGGATCTTCCACCAGTGGGCTATTCGCCCGCTTCGGCCGGACGCATGCTGGGAGGAGAGCGCTCCACGGCTGAAGGCCTAGGGGAACTGGTGCTCAGAGCTGAGGAGATGGCCACCGAAATGTTAGGGCAGCTCAGTTCGGCCGAACTCCTTTTTCTCCGCGACAGTCTGACTCGGCTGAGAGAGGACCTCCAGAGTCCCAGCAGCATATCGGTGGACTCGGTGCGTTCGGTGATGGGAGCCCGGGCTCGCTTTCTGGCTGCGGGAGGCCAGGCCCAGGTCGCGCGGGACCCAAGAATGATGGAACGCCTGAACAATCTAGTCGAGGCTCTCAGAGCCACTTTCCCACCGCAACGGCTGAGGCAGGCGAGCGGGGGGAGGCTCACCTGGTGAGAAGCCGGGTTTGGCCTTGGGCGGTGTTGAGCATCGTCGCTCTCCTATCCCACTTGAGCTTGGCGGAACCTGCCCTGGAATCGGAACCTTTTCGTCTTGCGCAGCTGGTTCAGACCGTCGTCGAGCGGTGCTCTAATTGTGACGTAGAGTTCGGGGAAGATCGGCGATATCGCTTCTCGGAGCAGATACAGTATTGCTTGGGCTGCTTCGAAGGATATCCTGGCTGTTCGCACTGTTTTCGGCGAGTGGACCTCAAGCGAGGGGGGTCACGTCAACGGGATGGTCGAGAACTCTGCCGGGAGCACACCGTACGGGGGGTGAGAGCTCCGCAGACGCTTTCGAGGGTCTTTCAGCAGGCAGAACGGGAGATTGCCCGGACCTTCAGGGATAAGTTGCGCCTTCGGACGCCGGTAGACAGTGTACGACTGGTGGGTCCTGCGGAGTTGAAAGCGGCCCAGGGGGCACACGGTCACGGGGGAGCCCAAGGGGTAACCAGAATCACCTACATGGCGACGGAAGGGTTGAGCCGGCCTATTCGATTCGAGGTTCTCTTGGTGGATTACGTCTTGCCGGATGAGTTGCTCACGAGTGTTCTCCATGAGTTGGGGCATGTTTGGCACGCTCAAGTGAACCCCGCTTTCAATGAGGGTTCTCCTACTTTTCGAGAGGGGTTTGCTCACTGGGTGGCTTATCGAGTCCATCAGACCTACCGCCGGCAGGAGGCGGCGGCGAAATTGCTTAGAGAATCCACCAGCCCTTCGTATCTGCCCTATCAGGTGGGCCTGCAACGCTTTCTGGCCTTAGAGGAGAGAGTAGGAATTCAGGGGGTTCTTGACTACGCCAAGAAAGAGCGGGATATTTAGGACTTAAGCGAGTGCGGGGGGACCCGCGTACGGGTGACGGGTTGAGTGTCAACACGCCCCTAGACTCGGGGCGATTCGGCGCACAGCCTCTTAACGAATCTTCTGCGAGCTGTCGTCATAGGGAATTCCCGAAAGGTGAGCAAGCTCCGTGCCGATACTTCGGTGCATGTCTTCAGTCAGATGCTGAACCGCTGTTCGCCGGTCTTTCTGTTGACGATAGGGCTCGACTTGGATCGGCTCTCCGATTCGAACTTGAGCCACATCACGACTGGCATTGGCCTGGGACCATCCGGCGGTCGCAAGAGCCAGAGCGGCCGGTGCCGCTAGTCCCAGGGCAAGGGCCGGAACATAACCCAGCAGGGCTCCGGCGCCAAGGGCTCCGGCGGCCGCCCCTAACCCGGCTCCTATGGTTCCGGCGATCATTTTGGGAAAAGGGGTGCGCACGTCGGGATTCTTCACCGCACTGCGGGCGGCCTTATGTCCGGCCAGAGAGCCCACTAGAGCCCCGCCAGCTAGAGTGCCTGCGGCCAGCCCCACCGGTCCTCCCAAGAGAGTGCCCGCCGTGGCCAGTGTTCCCACTACTGCCGCTTTGCGCCATCCACTCCGTTTCTCTTCCCCGGTGGCCTTTTGCCCTTCCACGTAGTGGATAGCCATGGGTACCACCGTTTCGGCCTCGCCTTCGATGGCAAAAAGGGCTGCTCCGGGCTTGATGGCTCCAAGCTTGCCGATCTCCTCAGGAGGTCTTCCCTCAGGAAAAATTCCCAGAGAGGCCCCCTCGCTCAAGAGATCCCGACCGTGCTGCATAGTAGCGGGATGGGGCTCCTTGCGGTCCACCGGAAAGGCCCCCGCCCAAGTGTTCAATTTTGCTCCCGGAACGGTCTTGAAGTTCTCTATGGCCGCCATAAAGCGCAGATCGCCATCGACCACCTTGGAGAGAACCAGAGGGTCCAGGTAGCCCGGGTGGTTGGGAGCATAGACGTGGCTCCCATTCTCTGGCAACTTCTCGGCACCCTCGACCTCCAGCCGGTAGGCGGTCTTGAGGACACCGTTGCTCAGTATTCGCAAAAGGGGCTTGGCAGGTTGAGACAACCCGTCCTTTGGGCCCCGGTATTTCTTTTGCCCCGGAGAAAAGGGTTCGGGCGTGGGTCTATGGGTTAGGCCGGTGATGTTCAAGGTCGTGTCCTCGCTGGAAAAACTAGAGTGACCTTCTCATTTCAGCACGAGAGTCTGGAATCAAAGTGGAGTCATGATGAATGCTCGTGAGCAGGTTGTTAATTTCTCCGAACATTCATGTCCCGCAGAAGCTTAGCCCTACATCCTTGGGTCGTGTGAAACCCTGATCTATGTCTGACGTCAACTATAATTCTCAGGAGGCTGTGCGCCGAATCGCCCCGAGTCCAAACGAAGCAATTTTTTCGTCAGGGGAATTGCAAATTTGAAGCTCATAGTGGACCTATTTGCAAGAATTTGCGGTTCCCATG
>JBJHCR010000055.1:14363-25427 GCA_050486105.1 Vulcanimicrobiota bacterium | reverse complement strand
GGACCACCGGAATGTTAGCCTCTCCTACCAGGTCGTCTCGTTCGTAGTACTCCAAAAGCATGGTATTCACGAGAAGTGGGATCCCCTGTATCCGGATCTGTTGGGCTCGGGGTCGGACCACCGGACCGAAGGCGATCGCTCCATTGGGATCCAGGCCAAAGAAAGCGATTTCGGTGATGGAGGCCGGGACGGCTCTCTCCAGCACAAAGTTGAAGACAACATCTCCTAGGCTCTGATTGCCTTCCGGAGGGGCGATGTCTCCTATGCCGCTGCCGCTACCGGAGCCTCCACAACCAGCCAGAACCATCAGGGTGAAGCCTATCAAAAGGATTTTAATATACGAAGTCATAGTGTTCTCCTTATCGCGCCGAGGGCGTAAATGCGGCTTCCGCTTGAAGACCAATCCTTCCTTCATAAAAAACTCAGCGCTTGAATCGCGGAGTTCCCGAGATGTAGGTGGCCTTAACCACTTCCGGGACCCAAAGCATCATGGCTCCGAAAAACTGGCGACAGGCCTCCTCCAAGGAGTCGCTCAACGACCTTCCATCTCGGCGCCGGTCTAAAAGAGCCGAGGCGGCACAGTCCAAAACGACAAAGTCAGCATCTTTGCCTGCCTCTAGGCTGCCGACGCAGGAATCGAGGTCGAGGGCCTTGGCCGAGCCCAGAGTGATGGCATAGAGCGCCCTTATGGGCGACAACCTCAGGGCATCCAGGTCTCGTTGGGGGTCCTGGGCCACCACCCCCAGCATGCCTACCTTGTAGGCGTCGTCGAGAGTTCTCAAGAGCGATAGGCCGTTGCCTCCTCCACTGTCGCAGCCAACTCCCCAGGGCACCTGGTGCCGGTTTGCCTTGTCCCAGGCGAAGAGACCGCTGCCGAGAAAAAGATTGGAGGTGGGGCAAAAACTTATAGAACCCCCCTTTTTTCCGAGCCTCTCAAATTCGTGGTCCGAAAGATAGATCGAGTGGCCGGCACAGAATCGCTTTCGAACCAATCCATACCTTTCATACACCCCCAAGTAATCTTGGCAATCGGGGAAGAAGCCCAGGACCGCCTCCACTTCTCGGGGATTTTCTGAGAGGTGAGTCTGCACCCAGCAGTCCGGATGCTCCATAGCCAGTTGTCCGGCGGCGGCCATTTGAGCGTGGGTGCTGCCGTAGGCAAAGCGCGGAGTGATGGAGTAATGGCAGCGCCCCTTGCCATGATATTCCTGGATAAGCACGGAACTGCCCTCGTAAAAAGAGGCGGGGCAGTCACGATACTCATCTGGGGCCGTGCCCTCGCGGTCGATGCCGGTCAAGCCACAAAGAGCTCTCATGTCCAGCCGCCCGGCTTCCTGGAAGAAAGCGTGGACCGAGTTGGGCGAGGTGGTGGCAAAAGACTGAACGGTGGTGGTTCCGTGAGACAAGATCTGCTCGAAGAAAAAATGAGCGATCTCATCGGCATAGTCTTTTGAGCGGAACTTCAGCTCTTCGGGGAAAGTGTAGGTCTGCAACCAATCGAGCAACTCCCGACCGTAAGAACCCACAATTTTCGTTTGGGCATAGTGGACGTGAGGTTCGATAAAACCAGGCAAAATTAGGTGGCCACTGTAGTCGTCTACCTGGAGATCCGGGTGCTTTTCGAGCAACACCGAGGCCTCGTCAACCTCGATAATCCGGCCTTCTTGGTGAATTAGGATTCCGTCAGGGAGATAGCGAACCGCCAAGTTGTCTTGGTCCTTCTCCCAAGGATTTGTCAGGCAGGTCAGTAGGGTGCCACGAGCGGCTTTGAGTGACATACGAGGTTCGAGACTCACTTCCGAGAGAGGCTTGGAATGTCCGGCGCACTGTGAGGTGCGGGTTGTCCTAACCTTCGAATCTAGGTCATCAGATCCTGGTTCAGGCTGCGTTGCTGACGGCCGCGATGCAGAAAACTGACCAGACCTCTTCGGTCGAGCTCTCGTGCCCCTGCTTCCAGAGCGCGGAGTCTGAGCTCCGGAGTTAAGTCGTAGTGGGGTCGAGGTTGCCCGGGCGGATCGTGGAAAGCCCTGGTCGGGGCGCCGATCTGCTGCGCGAATCCGTGAAGCACGTCAAGCCCCGAAGGGCTGAAATCGTCGCACAGCAGATGGCACCACCAGCGTCCTTTGGCCTGAAACAGATCATCAACGCCGACCTGTACGGCCTCATCGACAGACAACCCTGAGTGGAACTCCGGGCATTCTTCTATGGAGACTTCAGTTTTGTTGAACATTCCAGGTTCCGAATCGGACATCAGTAGGGTCTGCGCCTCCCTCGGTGGTAGACTCAATGGGCGAACTGTGACCCCTCGGTTATGGAACGGTGGTCCGGACGTTCAGCAAACCATTCCAAGCAGCGTTGGATATCAGTCAATAAGAGTCGTGCCTGATCTCTGGTGAACCCTTGCTTGACTACAATCCGTTGAACCACAAGGTCTTCACGGTTCGCAGGCATGGGATAGGCCGGCACTAGCCAACCCCGCTCTCGGAGGCGCTCGGCTAGATCGTACAGAGTAAAGTTGTGCTCGACTTCGGGCTTGAGGCTCCAGGCGAACACCGGGATGGCGTCGCCACGACTGATCAATTCGAAGGGTCCCATCTGCTCGATTTGGCTGCTGAGAAAAGTGGCCACATCCTGACAGGCTTGCTGAACCAGACGATAACCTTCAAATCCCAGGCGGACAAAGTTATAGTACTGTCCGAGGACCTGGTTTCCAGGGCGAGAAAAGTTGAGCGCGAAATTGGGCAGATCACCTCCCAAGTAGCTGCAATGAAAGATGAGCTCTTTAGGGAGATCGTCTTCCGTGCGCCAAAGCACCCAACCCACTCCGGGAAAGACCAGACCATACTTGTGGCCCGAGGTGTTGATGGATTTCACCCGAGGCAGGCGGAAGTCCCAAACGATCTCCGGCTGGAGGAAAGGAGCAATCATTCCGCCTGAGGCCCCATCGATGTGCATAGGTACGTCCCAGCCTTTATCGGCTTGGAGTTGGTCCAAAGCCAGGCAAATCTCCTGGGCTGGCTCATACGAGCCGTCGAAGGTGCTGCCCATAATGGCCACCACTCCAATAGTGTTTTCGTCACAGGCCGCGGCTGCTTCGGCGGCGCCCAAGCAAAATCGGTCGCCCTCCACCGGCACTAAACGGGGCTCGACCTCCCAATACCGGCAGAATTTTTCCCAGCAAACCTGCACATTGGCTCCCATCACCAGGTTAGGTTTTTCGGCAGACAAGCCGGCCTTTTGACGCCGTTTTTTCCAGCGCCACTTCAAGGCCATTCCCCCCAGCATAGCTGCTTCACTCGAGCCGGTGGTAGAGCAACCGGTGGCATTTTTCGGGTCCGGGGCATTCCAGAGATCGGCTAACATGCGAACACAGCGCAACTCGATTTCGGCTGTCTGGGGGTACTCGTCTTTGTCTATCATGTTCTTGTCGAAAGTCTCCGACATCAGTTGGCGAGCTTCCGTTTCCATCCAGGTAGTGACGAAGGTGGCCAGATTCAAGCGGGAGTTGCCGTCCAGGGCAAGCTCATCCCGAATCAAATTGTAGACGGCTCCTGGGTTGGAGTAACTCTCCGGGAGTCGATACTTTGGGGCAACTTCACGCAAGGCGGCGGAACTGTACAGGGGAATGTTAGGGTCGTTCATGAGTCCTCCTGGCTTGACCTTTGGGCAAAGCGGGTCCGGGTCCTGGTTTCATTTCTCTGGGGGGATGACGTTCCGGGAAAGAGAACCTTCTTCCATGCTCATCATCCTTGTGCTGTGCGCAACTCTTCTTCTCACCGCAACTCTGGCTTTGGGCCGATTCTTTTGGTTCATGCCTCTGCCTCGCCTGGAGGGGGAGGCGACCGTCAGCGGTCTGCGGGAGCCGGTAACCATCAAGCGCGATTCCTTCGGGGTGCCCAAGATCGAGGCCACGAGTCTCGAGGATGCGCTTTTCGCCCAGGGGTTTGTGCACGCTCAAGACCGGCTTTGGCAAATGGAGTTGAACCGGCGGGTGGGTCACGGACGATTGGCCGAGCTGCTCGGCCCGAAGGCTGTGGGGGCGGATTGCTTTCTCCGTCGGTTGGGACTGAGTCAGGCAGCCTTGTCGGACCTTGAAGCATTGACCGAGGGGGAGGCGGAGCGTCTCGAAGCTTATTGCGCCGGGGTCAACGAGGGGATCGCTTCCTTGGGATGGAGGTTGCCCATAGAGTACTGGCTGTTGTGGTGCAAGCCGGAGCCCTGGACGCCACTCGACAGCTTGGTTTGGATTCAGGTGATGTCCATGGACCTCGCTGCCAATTGGGAGCAGGAACTGCTGCGGTGCCAACTGATCAGTCATCTGGAACCAGAGCAAGCGGCAGCTCTCCACTTGCACCACGGCGGGGCCACCACGGTCTTGTCCCCGGATGACTTCAAGGTGGATTTCGACGAGTTGATCGATCTTTATAAACAAGCCAAGGAGTTTCTCCCCAATGGGGGGTCTCCGGGTGCCAGCAACGCCTGGGTGGTTTCAGGTCAGCGGTCAAGTTCGGGGTTCCCGCTTTTGGCCAGCGATCCACACCTAGTGGGGCGAATGCCAGGGATCTGGTATGAAGTGCAATTGGAGGCTCCCGGTTTGTGCGTCGCCGGGGTCAGTTTTCCCGGATTACCTCTGGTGGTCATCGGTCGCAACGCGGATTTAGCCTGGGGGATCACCAACGCTTACGCTGACACCGAAGATCTCTTCATTGAGCGTTTCGAAAACGATGATTCCGATCGCTATGAAACGGAGGACGGATGGCAGGAGGCTCAAGTCCGGATTGAGACTTTCACCATCCGTGGAGGAGGCGAGATTCAAGAAAAGATGCTGGTCACTCGGCACGGTCCCGTCCTTTTTCGAGGTCAGGAATACAGCTTGGCTCTGAGTTCGGTGAACTTCGAGCCTTCGCATCCGATGGCGACAATCTTGGCTCTGAACACCGCCCGAAGCGCTCAAGATTTCCGTGAGGCTCTAGCGGGATGGCAAGCTCCTGCCAGCAATTTTGTTTTTGCCGATCGCCATCAGAATATCGGATTCGTGCTGGCTGGCTCGATTCCCAAAAGGAAGCAGGGCACCGGGCTGACTCCGGTTCCCGGTTGGAGCGGCGAGTTTGAATGGGACGGAAAGGTGGCTTTCGAAGAGCTCCCTCAATGCCTGAACCCTTCCCAGGGCTATCTGGTGTCGGCGAACAATCCGGTGGCGGGCTTGGACTACTCTCAGTTTCTAACCTGGGACTGGATGAACGCGGCTCGGGCCGAACGCCTCGAGCAGCTCTTGCAGTCCAAGGAGGTGCACCAGTTCCAAGACTTTGCCCTCTACCAGACCGACCTTCAATCCCAAGTGGGATTGCGTTTCGCGCAGTTTTGCGCTTCGGTGTCCATTCCCATTCGAGACGAACAAGGGAAACGAGCCTTGGAAATTCTAACCTCCTGGGATGGGTGCGGAGGACCTGAAAGCGTTGGCATGGCCATTTATCAAGTGCTTTCCTTGGCCGTAGCTCGAGAACTTCTCATTCCGGTGATCGGGGAGGAACTCACCAACGATTTGCTCGGGGACACCAACAGTCCGGTCTCACTGATGGCCAGCCACACCGGCCGGACCACCGTTTGGCTTCTTCAAATGTTGGAGGACCAGCAGAGGCTGAGCACTCTCATTGCTCCAGAGAAGCTTCCGCCTCTCCTCGGTAGATCGTTGATGAAGTCGGTGAGCGAACTAGAGCAGTTGTTGGGCAAAGACATGCAGACTTGGCGATGGGGTCGGCTGCACGGTCTTCGATTTGAGCACGCCCTAGGCAACTTCCCGTTATTGGGATCTCGACTCAATGGGCCTTGGGTGGAAATGGGTGGAGACACCGACACCGTGTGTCAGACCGCGGTCAACCCCATGGATCCCTATGGGGCTCGGGCCTGGTGTCCGTCCTGGAGGCAGGTGGTCGATCTGGGTGAGCCTATGGCCGCCCAGAGCATCTTGCCCACGGGGCAGTCCGGACATCCAGCGAGTCCTAATTACCTGGACCAATTCGAACTCTGGGTGAAAGGGCTATTGAGGAAGGCAGACGACCCCGAGAAGGCCCGAACGTTGGTCTTGAGGCCTGGTTCAAGAGCCGGGGGGTGAGTTCTTCAGTACCAGGCGGGTCGAGGTCAAGTGGAGTTTTCGGGCAAAGATTATCGCATCCTATGAGATCATCTAGCGACCAGGGCCAAATTTCAGGGCTTTTATCAGTTGGCACGGAGTGATGCGCTGAGAAAGGAAACGGGAGGAAAAAAAATAGGCGTCTGCGAACAGACGCCTAAGTTGTTCCGTTGAAGCTCCCACTAGAGCTTCTCAAGAATCGGTGAGGTTGCGCGACCTCGCCGATTTTGTTCTATTTAGATTTCAGGCTAGAACAAGCCCGCACTCTCTTTCGACGTTGTGGCCGTCACGGCACCTAGAGTGCTTCCGTCGCCTGGCCGCCAAGTTCACCGAAGTGAACACCCACCAGCACCAGGCTCCCGGGTTCCGCTCGATTAGGCGCTGCTATAGCAGAGGCTAGCTCCGCCGTCGCTGCGTTTCCCCCATCACTGGGGCCTGTCGTCGCTCCGGGCCTCGCCTCGAATGTCTCCAGTCGAAGCGCTGTGCGCGACTATGGTAAGCGCGCTACCCCTGCTCCATTGTTCACGGTTTCCCGTCGCGGCAGTTGAAGCAGTTCCGCCCCCGCGTTTGACACCTTCGTGTCCGGCCCGAGTTGCCTCCTGAAGGACCCACGATCCTTCGGGATTCAGCCGATGCCTCGGCTCCCGTTTTAACCAGTCGGCTCTGGTGAGACAACTCCGTTTGCGTGCACTTCCGAAGAAGATTGCGCTCCGGAGCGTCGGCTGCCCGCAAAACCTTGGACCATTGGGCGGCACCGAAGCGCGTTCCAGTTGTCCGAGGGATGGCTAGCAAGCCGAACCTCGAGAGACGCCAGCACGAAACAGGTCGTCTCTTTTGCGATTCTAAGGTCTGATCGCAACCCTGACGAAGTTCGCGAAAGACGAATCTTCCACTCGGCCTCACGTCGAGCCGATGCGCGGTCACCGACACTCACTCCGCGCATCCTGGCTTATCCAGAGCGAGCTGTCCTCTTTGAGACGAATCTCGCAGCGGACGTACCCTCACAGTACTCGCTTAGGCACCAGGCCCATCCTCACATCGGGTGAGGCACCGTTCACCTCTTTGGCTCGGTGCAGCCCTGTACTCTTTTTGACAGTCTGCCGACCGTCGCGGCGTCCACCTCAGCTCGAGGACTCTCTCTCGGGAGAGAAGAGACCAGCGCATCAGCATTGTGCAGCTCCGCGTTGGGCTGAGTCACCAGCACCTGTTCACTGTAACCGGGTGAACCGGACGCCTATCGTAGGGCGCGACCGGGTCCGCATTGGCGACTGTGGAGCCGCGCGGCGTTCGAACCGTCCGCTTTCTGATGCGCTACATCAGAGCCCTCACCTCATCCGGTCTGGCGGCTTTTCCAGGTTGCCCTGGATGCTCTTTCCCCTCGCGGGTTCCAAACTGGCTAGTGAGCCATCCTCAATTTTTTTCCGATTGAGGAGTCGGAGGACACTTTCACAGAGCTAGCGGATCCGCCGAAGCAGTTCCACTCTGTCCGACAAGGCGTCGTGTCCGGCCTCTACCTGTTTGACCGTTTCCCGTCGGGGCTGGTAGACCCCACCGGATTTCACGCGTTCCGGGGCGATTCCGTGACTGGAATAGTTGTATTGTAGGGGACGGAATCGAGGGTGTCAAACGACAAAAAAAGCCTGTGGAAAACTTTTTCAACCCAGTATTTACGCTATTTTTTGCTCTTTTGAACAGCGCTCACACAGGCTGTCTACAAGCTTATCCACAGAAAAAAAAGTGAATCTGTGGATAAGACATCCATCCCGGTCTTTCGGGACAGGGAATCGTAACTGTGAGGTCGGGCTAAAACCTCTCTCAGTCATTCTCTTTTGAAGGGTTTCCGAAACTCTGTTCGAGACTCCTTCGTGTTCGATGAGTTTTCGATAGTGAAATTCAAAATGAGTTCTAATGAGGCGTAAATGTAATTCTAGTGCTCATGCTTGTATTTTATAGAGAAAAGAGAGGAGTTTTACCGTGCTGTACTTGGATGCCACCCTTTTTCTCTTGGTTCCTGCGGTTCTCTTGACCTTGTTTGCCCAATGGAAGATTAAGAGCACCTTTGGCTATTATGCCCGTGTGCCGTCCAAAGTTGGCTTGACGGGGGCCGAGGCCGCAGCCGCTCTGGCTCGCCGCGAAAGGGTGCCGGTGACCATCAGGCCGAGTCCAGGATATCTGAGCGACCATTACGACCCTCAGAACGACAGCCTGGGTCTATCTCCGGAGGTGTACTCCGGGCGTTCTTTAGCTTCTTTGGGCGTGGCGGCCCACGAGTTAGGGCACGCTTTGCAGAAACAAAAGGGCTACTGGCCATTAGCATTGCGCAGTGGATTGGTGCCTATCGCAGGTTTCGGATCCCAGTTCTCCTTGGTCCTTTTCGCTGCTGGACTCTTCTTGGGTTCCCCTGACCTGCTGAACCTCGGAATCGTTCTCTTCTCTGCGGCCGTCTTGTTCGCCCTGGTCACCCTGCCGGTGGAGTTCGATGCCTCGGCTCGGGCCATGAAGCTGCTAGCAGGGCACGGCTTGATCACCGCCCGGGAAGCTCCGGCGGTCCGGCGGGTGCTGAGGGCAGCTGCTTTGACCTACGTGGCCTCAGCGGTCATGGCCATCACCCAGTTGCTGCGGATGATCCTGATCGCGCGTCACCGGGGAAGCTAAAGGGACTCTAGAGGGACCTCAGAGGCGGTCCAGAAGAGCTGCTTCGCCTATGAGTACCAGCGTCGACGCTCTTCTAGATTCGCTTCGCACCCACGGAACGATCGATTCTGCCGGGGCCTTCACTGTCAGCTTGACCACGGCGAGAACTAAGCTCACTCGTTTCCAGAGTTCCAGCACCACTCGGTACTTGGTTTCTCTAGTCAGTTTTGGGGTGGCCTCCGGAGCCACTGAGGTAAACATTTCCAGCACCCGCCTCGGCCTGAGGCTCGATTTGCCAGGTGCCCGTTGCCGGAAAAGTGAGCTCACTGCCGGTACGGCAACCTTGCTCAAGGGTCAAGCTCGGGCTCCCATGGCCGACCTTCTCATCGGTTGCCAGGGGGCTCTCAGCCACGGAGCGCTCGAAGTTGTTCTGCGGGTGGAGAACCACCAGGGTGAAAGCTTCCTGTGCCGGATGAATTCCGAAGGGGACACTTTTGAAGCGTTAACCGAAGGGACCGGCCTTGGAGTGTCCCTGGAGATAATTTTCGAAGAGAAGACCTGGAAACATCGTTTACCCGCCTGGCTAGCGTCCTTGCGAGGTTATGCTGGGATGCGCCCTGAGTTTCGATTAGTCGACAGTCTGTGCGAGCACTCACCGGTGCCGATCGCCATCGATGGAGACCTCTGCACTCGACCCGTCTATCTCGAGCATTCTCCCCTAGTGCTTAATCTTGGAGGATTGAAGAACTTCATCAATGCCCTGGCGCCGGTGGAGGAGTTCCCCGAAATGGGTTGGAGGGGTGTTTTTTCCCTGAAGCCAGGGACGATCGAAGTGGTGGCTGACGGTGTTTCCATGGGCAAGATCGAAGGAACGGGCATGCAGGGTCTGCTCTACGGAGACCATTTGAACAGAGACCTAGCACGCGAGGGCTTGGTTGAGGACGAGGGGTACGAGAATCTTCTCCGAGAGCTTAAGAGCCTTCGTTGCCAGGGTTGGCTCAAGGTTATTCCTTGGCTTGATTTCGTCGAAGGAGAGCAGCTTGAAACCACCAGAAATCTGCTACTGAGCTTGGTTTTCGAGAATTATGAGAGCTTGGAATCGGCGTCCATTTCCGAATTCTTCACCTGGTTTAGCCGGCAGTTAGAGAGTTCGCAAGGGGGGGACGAGTTCCGTCAGGTTTGGGAGATGGATGTCCACGCTCGAGCCACCCTGGAAGAGCCGCTTCAAGGTCTCCTAGAGGAGTTCTCTCCATCGGAGATTCCCCCTCGACTTGAACTTTACCTTAGGCTATGTGAGCTTTGTGTGCGTCGAGGAAGCCTCTTGGCGGTGACCACCAAGAGAACGATTCCCACTTGGCGTCTGCTTGGAGCCTTGAAGACCCTAGAATGGGCCCCGGATATTGCAATTTGCTGGTTCCTTAAAGCCGTTTCAGGTTTTCGTCTTCGAAAGGAAAATGAAACCTTAATGGTGGGCTATCTCCTGCTGGGAGTAGGGGCTCTCCTGGGTCAGCTCGGCAGGAACAGGGAGGCCGAAACCGTCTGGATGTTGGCCCTAGATGCTGTGAGGAAGGGCAAAGCCGCTCTCGCTGAAGAGCTGGTCTACGCCCATCTTGAGTACGACGTTGACCATATGGTGATAGAAGTCGCCAAGGCTCTCTCGATGTTTGTTCAGGACAGTAAGGAGCTAGCCGTACTTTCCGCAAGCACCGATTTCTAGGCCTGGCATCTTGGGTCTGAGGGCTCCGATCCCAGGAACCCAATGTCGCTCTTCGAAGGATGACCTCCATGGAATGGAAATCAGCCATCGCCTTCGAGACGTCTTTGCTCGGTTGTCTGGAGAGCTGCCTCCGGGACCTGGGAGACCCAAAATCCCCGGACCTGTTGACCATCTTTGTTTCTGATCACTATCAGGGAGAGTTTGGCCGTTTTCATCAACAACTTCGGGAGCGCTTCCCAACAACGGAGTTGTTCGGCTGCACCGTGGCGGGTTTGGTCGGTGGGGGAGTCGAGGAGGAGCAGAAGGCTGGCTTGAGCCTCACCGCGGCCTGGCTGCCTGGGGTTACCCTGACATCTTATCATTTTGAACAAGAGACTCTCGTCGATCCTGACGCTCCACCCGCTGAGTGGCAGCAGAGTTGCGGAGACCCTGAGTGTGGGGTTCAATTGCTCTTGTCGGATCCCTACAGTTTCGAAATCGAACCCTTGCTGAGTGGCTTAGACTACGCTTATCCCAGGGCTCTTAAGGTTGGGGGCCTGGCCAGTGGAGGGGCAGCCACTGCGAGAAACACTTTCTTCAGAAC
>JBJHCR010000055.1:0-14353 GCA_050486105.1 Vulcanimicrobiota bacterium | reverse complement strand
AAGTCCAGGCGAGAGCTGTGGTCGCGCAGGGATGTCGACCCGTCGGGCCCAGTATGGTGATCACCAACTGCCAGCAAAATGCCATCTTGGAACTCGACCAGCAACCGGCCCCGATGGCCTTGATGAAGCTCTTGACCGAACTCTCTCCGGAAGACCGGGAGTTGGCCAAGCGTCACCTTTTCGTTGGTATCGGCTCCGGAGCCCTGAGATTGGAGTACGGCCCGGGCGACTTCCTCATTCGCAACGTCATGGGGATCGAGCCTAAGCAGCAGATCCTGCTGATCGGAGCCCTGGTGCGGAAAGGTCAAGTGCTCCAGTTTCACCTTCGAGATGCCCAGTCGTCTCGTCAAGATCTCGATTTGGTGCTGCGCAAGACCTCGGAGGCCGAACCGGATTTTCGACCAGCGGGAGCTCTGCTGTTTTCTTGTGTGGGACGCGGGCACTATCTCTATGGAGAAGAAAACCACGACTCAAACCGATTCTTCGAGACCTTCGGCCAAGTCCCGCTAGGTGGCTTTTTCGGAAATGGAGAGATCGGACCGGTGGGAGAATCCACTTATCTCCACGGATACACCTCCAGCTTCGCCCTGTTCTCTTCAGCCACCTAGAATTCCACCGGGCCTCTTGACCCAATGCCCAAGACTGACGATCTGTTCTGAGTTGAAGTGAAAGAGGTCGGTACGAAAATGGGGATAGGCCTCGGTTGGCGAACCGGTCTTCGTGGATCCTATCGAAGAGATAGACGGGAACTCTCGTCGGGCCCTCAAGGACAACACCCAGAGAACATCTGCCTTCCTGAGGTCCTTTGCGCAGAAAGCTCAGCGCAAGCCTGTCAATGAGGCGGTGCTCGATGAGGCCCAGCCTCCCAAGCAAGAGGACTCTCTCGACTTCTCCAGCGAGTTCAGTTCTCAAGATATGGGCCTAGATTCTCAGGCCGAATCCACCGACCGCTTAGCCTGGGAGGAGCTTCTCGACGATGACGATTGGCTCGAGGACGATGAAGACCAAGACGAAGCTGAGGACGAGTCCGAGCAACAGCAAGATGGGGAAGAGAGCGAAGCTGAGCAGCTAGAGACTTCCGATGCTCTCGAGAACACCGACGCTTTGCGCGAACTAGCTCGGGGGCAGCAGCATCCCCCGATGGAATCTCAGCTGGGCTTTTCCTGGGGGACGGTGCAGCCCAAGTCCGAAGCGCCAATCCCAAAAAAAGCCGAAGGGCCAACCACCGAGGGCGCTGCTCGGTCAGAACCCGAAAAGGCAGAGCCGGGGGTCTCTCCGGCTCCGAAGGTGAGCCTTCCCGAGGCGCACAGGCCTTCGGTGGACCTCAAACCCATAGTCGACACGGTTCCCCGCCTTCGACCTCCAGCCGAGCCGTTGGCCGAAGCCCAACATCTCAAAGCTCAGGTTCCGGACGAATTGGCCAATCTCGCCAATCTCTTGATCGTCTCCGAACCTTCCACCCCCGGCTATTCAGAATGCGTTCGTCTCTTGACTCGATTTGGGCAAGGCGCTTTGCGCCTATGCGTCAAGCAAAGGGTGCAAGTGAAGATCTACACTGAGCGGGACTTTCGCACCGAGCCGGATCTCTTGAGTTTTGGGTTCGGGGCCGACGAGATTCCTGTGGACGGAGCCTATCTAGTAGGGTCCCGGACCTGTTTGATCGATCGTCGTTGCTTAGAAACTAAGCCCCGCTTTTTCCATCCCGGGCTACTTTACTTGGCTCACGCCTTGGACCACGCTCAAGGGGGAGAGAACTTCAGTAGCCGTAAGGCTCCGGCGGTCCGAGCTTGCTTTGAAGCCTTGTCGCAAGAGGACTTTGAAGGCAATTTCGTGGATGAGTTGGCCGCTACCGATCCAGTGCGCTATTTTGCTCGTTCGGTGGCTGTCTACCTCGACCGAGATGACTGCCTGGAGCCGTTCTGGACGCACAAAGATCTGCAGGAATACGATCGCGCTATGTTCGATTATTTGGAATACCTCTTTGCCAGGTTCTCCGCATGATGCTCTATCAGTATCGGCGCTCGGACAAAGGGCGACAAAAGGGAGAGTTTCCCTTGGGGAGTCTGGACTGGGACGGTTCGGCCCTGCAACTGAAAGTTCGCGATCGCACTCTAAGGGAACGGATTCGGGACCATTTTCAGCAGAGTTTTTGGGTGCCCCTGCCCTTGGGTGATGAAGAGCACGTTCTGGGACACACTTGGGAGAAGTTGGAACCTGGGGATGAAGAACACTTTTTGGAAGGAGTCCGCCGCCTGCCCCAACTCGAGGTGATCTTGATGGAGGACTAGGAGGCTGCTGATTTAAACGGGGACGTAACGCTTCGCTTGCGGACCGCAAGCGAAGCGTTCACCGAAGGTGCCCGAGACGAAGGACATCACCCACTTCGTGGGTACCCGTCAGGCGGTTTGGGCAATTTTGAGTAATATACGGAAATATTTCCAACATGGCCCTACGGGAACGCCTTCGGCTTTCGAACGAATTCGCATGGATAATAATGAACGAGTCTCGCGACGCGGAGATTAATTCAGCAGCCTCCTAGGACGCAGCATAGAATCTCACTCTCTGTCAGGGCTGCAAAAGTTTGTTAGTCTTGGACTATGAGAAACTCGAGCTTGATTTTAGCGCTCGCTGTTCTAGGGCTGTTCGCCTGGGCCGGTGTGGGCAGTATTTCCGCTGAGGTTCGACCCGATTCTCCGGTGACCCTCGGGGGGGCAGAGTGGATCAACGATCTTGAGCACGCCCGAGCCGCATCCGTTGAGACCGGCAAACCGATTCTCTGGTTCGACATGATAGGTCGCCTCGACGAGAACTGGTGTTGAACCAACGCACGAACGGTGAGGGCCGTGCTGCTCTCCGACACCCAGGTTTCAAGCTTTCTCCAGGAGCACTTTGTGCTTTACTGGAACAGCATCCGACCAGCCCCTAAGGTCACCATCGACTTTGGGAACGGCCATCATTTAGAGCGGACCCTCAAGGGGAACACCTGCTTTTACGTGGTCAATCCAGACGGGACCGTGATGGATGCTCTTCCTGGGGTCTATTTGCCCGAGGCTTTCATCGATCAACTTCAGCAGAGCCTTTTTCTGGGCCGCTTGGACTTTGACCAAGCTCGAGAAGTTCGAATTGCCCGGGCGGACCAGGCTCGGCGAAGCGTGGAGATGATGGCGCTATCTAAGGCCCCGGTGCAATCCCCGATTCTGGCTGGGTTGGGAGCCGAAGCCCCAGCCGTGCAACCCGGCCTCAATGATCTTTCAGCCTATCCACTAACCGCAGACCAACTTTCTCAAAACCACTTGCCTGGAGAGGGTGACCTGGCCCAACGCGCCCTGGTTGCCGACTCTCAGAGCAGTGTAGCCACCCTCCGACCAGCAGTGCATGCCTGGATGGCTTCGTTAGAACAGCCGCCTACTCCAGAGCAATGCCGTGGACACATTTTTTCCGAGATATTGCGCCTGGATCTCGAGGATCCGTATATGGGTCTTAAGATAGAAGGGATGCCCGGGACCGAATGAGGCTCAGCCTCGGGCCGCTGAATATACCATCCCGTTGCCACTCACGGTCCGGAGGTGGAATTTTCGGTTTCTCGAAGTCTGCGAGATTCTATTGAGACTGCGATAGGATACATCGCAGCAGGAGGCTTTCTTATGCGTTCCGTGAGACATCTCGCTCTAGTATTTTTGCTGATCGTGGGTCTAGGACCGGTAGCGTGGTCCGGTCCCCAAGACTTTGAGTTGTTCAACCGCACTGGGGTAGACATCTATGCCCTTTACGTGTCTCCCTCGGCAGAGGAGGACTGGGGTGAGGACCTGATGGATGGGGCCGTTCTGCTGAACGGGGGCGACCTGGAGATCGTGTTTTCTCCCGATGAAGATGTGGAGCATTGGGATCTCCTAATTGAGGATGAGGATGGTAATGCCTTGTATTGGCGTGAGATCGATCTGTTCAGCGCTTATCAGATCGTGCTAGAACCGAACGGGGTTGCCCGCATCAAAGAATAGCGCGAGGAACCGGGGGCCAAGTCTTCGGCCGCGGTGACTTGGCTCTCGGCGTCAACGTCACCATCTCATGGTTGCTTCGGGGACTCAGTCCAGGGAGGTTTCACCGATACCCGGTCGAACTTTTTTGTCTCATGGGAAACGGGTAATGAAGCTCAAGGTCAACGGTCAGCTTCACGCGGTGCAGTCGGGCGAAGATACCCCACTCTTGTGGGTTCTGCGTGACGAGTTAGGACTCACTGGCACCAAGTATGGTTGCGGGGTCGGGGTCTGTGGAGCCTGCACCGTACACCTAAGCGGGCGTGGGGTAAGGTCGTGCCTGTTGCCTCTTGGGTCGGTGGGCGACCTCGAAGTAACCACCATCGAGGGTCTGGCTCCACAATGGTTCCGTGCCTACCATCTGGCACTTGCTTACTCCGGCCGAGCGTCCTGCGATCTGGAGCCGCAGCGACGATGGCTATGATGACACCCGGCTGGGCTTGGAGATCACCACCTTTGAAACTCTCCCCCCAGAGGCCACCCGGCCCGACCAACAACGCCATTATTACCAAACCAAGCTGCGAGGCTTGAGCAATCAGGGCCACGAGTTTCCCCCGGCCGGTCTCGACGAGGACGAGAAGGCAGCCTTGATCGAGTATCTCAAGACCTTGTAGCTGTTCCGTTCGACCAACCCTTCCGGCTCTTTAGACTTGGAGGCGGTGTGCTCGGGGGTGAGGGGGGTCGAAGAGAGGAAGTGTAATCAGTTTTCTCGAACTTACATCACATGGTCAGAACGCAGATTCAGCTGAGCGAAGAGCAGGCGCGAGAACTCAAGGCGGAAGCGGCAGTTCGCCGCACTTCCATGGCGGAATTGGTGCGGCAGGCGGTAGAGCTGTGGTTGTGTAGTGTGAGATCTACTTCGCTTCAGGAACGGAGGCGCCGGGCTCTCGGTATTACAGGTAAGTTCAAGACCGGTATCCCAGACCTTGGAGCAAACCACGATCGCCATCTGGGAGAGACTCTCTGAGCATCTTCGTCGATACTTCTGCCATTCTCGCTCTGATGAACGCCGACGAAACTTGCCATAGTCAAGTCGCCGAGGTCTGGATGGAGTTGCTCAATAGCGAGGTCCAAATCGTGGTCACCGACTATATTATCGTCGAGACCGTCGCCCTGCTGCAGAGCAGAATAGGCTTGGAGGCGGTGCGCTCATTCATGGAGGACCTGCGACCACTCTTCGAGATAATTTGGATCGATCGGGGGTTGCACGAACGGGCGGTCTCCGCCCTCTTAGTGGCAAATCGGCGTCGACTCAGCTTGGTGGATTGTTCCAGTTTTGAGTCCATGCGCGACCACGGAATAGATGAAGTCCTGACGCTTGATCCCCACTTCCATGAGCAAGGCTTTCGTTGCCTTCCCGCCTGAGCGGCTCGAACTCCTAGCCAAGTGGCCACTTCAGGTGCTCAAATCGGCTCATCGAGGCTCTTGGCGATGCCCCTTTTTGTTTGAGCAAACCGGCCAGGGTGAGACCGGCAATTCCAGCACCAACGATCAGGACTCTCTTGGGTAGACCTTCGAGATTCCTACAAATCCCCTACGCACCTTTGGCCTTTTAGGTGACGTTAGCGTTCGATACGGTCGATCCCGAAGTTGAAGGACAGGTCGGGGGGGATCTGATTGGGGTCGATGTTGTCTCGGATCCCTTTGAAGTCCAAATACTGCTGTCGGGTGGCTTCCTGAGCCGCTTGCAGCGATGAGGGAAGAGGTTTTCGAACCTCGTTGGGTAGCAGTTCGTTGTTCCAACGCTCATAGAGAGCAGCAGCCCGGGGATCGTTGGGGCGATTCTCGAGCTCGGCCCGACCACCTGGGGTGCTGTGGTCGTAGAACTCCAATTCGTGTCCGGCCCGAACCGGCTGGGTGGTCCCAATGGCCCAATAGTTGTAGATCCCCAATTTCACCCCGCCGGTCATCACTCCCACGATGTGGGTAGGGGAGAGATTGTAGTTGAGGGCGGGACTAATATATTCGTCGCTGGTGAAGAGGGCCACCTCTCGCCCCGGAGCCTCGCTGGAGGCCACCACGCTGAGCAGATCGTGTCGGTTTCCGTAGAGCTGGGCCAGTTCACCCCGGATCCAGTCTCGACTTCCGTTGTGGCCTAAGGTGACCAGCATACTCATCAAGTCGACGCTGCTGGTGAGTTGGTTCCGAAGAGACCCATTGTCGGTGGCGAAGCGTCCGGTGTAGTCTCGCACCACCAGGGGAACCCGCAGGGCCTCGTCGTAGACGGTTCCCACTTTGCCGGCCAAAAACCCGTGGGAGCCCACGTAGTCTCCGTGGTCTGAGGTGAAGACGACCACCGTGTTCTGCCGCACCTCATCGGGCAAGGAATCCAAGACTCTACCGAGCTGCTCGTCGACCTTGCCCAAGATCTGGGCGTACGAGTCCTGGCCGCGCTCCCAGTAGCTGAACGGGGCCACTCCTTTGAAGACCCGGCCATCCAGGATGCGGCTGGGTTGAACTTCAAAGTCGGTGGACTCAGGGTCGAAGGACATGCCACCGAAGATGGCGTGGTTCCCCTCGTTGAACATCGCTTGACTGCTGGGATTGTTGGCCTCGAGCTGTTCGAAACTCTCCCAGTTGGGGGGGACGTTGGGGAAACCTTGAGGGGGCGGGTCCGCCAGGGATTCGATGTTGGTGTCGTAGGCCAGGATCGGAGTCTCTCCGGCGTCGGCGAAGAGGTCGGTGTACCTTTGGGGTTCGGTGCCACCCCAGAAGTACTGATAGTCGTGGGGATTCACAAAACTGACGGTTGCGCAGAATGGCGGGTCTTGGGCTGTTTTCTGGGAGAGGTAGGCCACCGCTTGGTCAGCGATCTCCTTATCGCCGAGCTGGCCGTCGCCGCTCACACCCTGTCCCTGGGCTCCTCCGGGGTCAGGGCAAGTGGAGTCGTCAAAGCCCCAGGGCGCCAGATAATTGGCCGGAGCCGTCAGGCACTCGTCCTCGGTGTAAGGAGTGTCGGCGCTGACGTGAAATTTGCCGATATACGGAGTCTGATAGCCGGCCTCTTTCAGAAGTGAGCCGTAGGTGGGGAAATCGGTGGAGAGCGACGGAGGCTTGTCCCCGCCGACCCCGGTCCCACTGATGGTGGTGAGAACGAAGGTTTGTTGGGTGTAGAGGCCGGTGAGCAGGACCCCGCGGGACGGGGTGCAGGCGGCGGCGGCAATATGATAGTTGTCGAACTTGACTCCGTCTTTCCAGAGGTGCCGGTGGAGGTTGGGCATGAAGCGCTCAATGTAGGCGTCGGGGGAGGTGATGCCTGCAGGAAAGTGCACCGGATAGCGCATCTCATCCACGATCAGAAACAGAATGTTGGGCGGGGCCGGCGGATCACCGCCTGGGCCAGTGGTCTGGCTTCCAGACACCTGATTCAGGACATCAGTGCCCCCGCAGCCAACCAAAGTTAGGGCGCCGGCCGCTGCTACCGACTTGACGAAGTCTCTTCTCTTCATGAAAAGTATTGCGGTTAAATTGTCGGAAAGCCCTCCTTGTCCTGGAGGCAAATAAACGTCGAATGAATTAAGCAGTACAGAAAAGAGTGGTTCGGAGGGCAATAGGCTGGGGTAGAGTTCTCAATGTCTAGAATTGCAATCCTGATCCAAACGGAAGAAGCGGGACAGGGGTGGCTTCGAAGAGATTTTCTGCGAGCCGATGTCCTGCGGCCCTCATGGCAGCGCAGGTAGCCTGCAAAACATCATTGCTGTTGTTGAGCTGGTTGCCTGGCACTTCGAATCTACGGTCCCCCTTTTGGTACATCCGGTCTCGACGAGAGTCCGTGGCCCAGTTGGCCAGTACATTGACAAGTCCGGGACGGATGAGATTGCTTTTGATAGCTTTGTCTCCCTTTCGCAGGCTCAAGGGCTGCAGTCCAGCTTCCTTAGAGAGATCACGAAGCATTTGCGACTCTGCTCGGCTGCGACCTTGAATCACCAGATCCGGCTGCTTCTCCTTGGAAGTCAAGCTGAAGGCCAAGACACTGCGATCGTAGCCCTGACCTTCGAGGCCATCCACGAAGGTGCCAAGACCGGTGAGCATCTTTTGATAGGCCAGGCGGTTGTAGTGATCTAGAGTGGGCAGATCTTCATTGCCGAATGTTAAGGTGTCCAAGGTGGCCTCTTCACAAGTGTGATAGACCGGGAGACTGACGAGGGCTGAACGCTCGTCGTGGTGGCCGGCGTGGGCTACCGGAAAATTGTTGACCACCCCTCCATCAATAAAATCCATGCGATATTCCTGGGGACCTTCAGGGCCAGGCTCGCTAAGAAACATGGTGGGATTATTGAACCACAAGGGAACGGCCACAGAAGCCAACAGGGCACCCACCACATCAAAGTCCGGAGTGGTCTCACGGGAAAAAACGAACTCTCCGTCAGGCTTGATTTGGCTTCTCAGCGGATGAGTCTCAGGTAGATCGGTGCTGGCCACCACTCCTACCACTTTTAGGTCCACCGGCATGTCCTTGAAGGTCACTGGGCGGTCTTCAATTCCCAGTTTCTTTGAGAGTAACTCGTTCAAGGTGTCGGCCATGGCTCGCATGCTGAAGGTCCCGGTCCTGCCGATGCCGCCGAGGGCTTCGTTGTTGGCGCTCTCCAGATCGAAGAAGTCTGAGTTGAAGCGTTCGAAATTCAGGGATTCGAGAGTCTGCTCTAGCTCTTCGCCTTGATAACCCGCGGCCAGCATGGCCGCGGTCAGGGCCCCGGCAGAAGTGCCGACTACCTCCGTCACCCGGAGACTCTTTCCTTCGTGGGACAGGGCTTCAGAGAGATCTCGCAAGCGTCCTGGGTAGAGTTGGCCCTTTCCGCCTCCCCCCTGAAAGACCAAGCTGGTGGCTTGTTGAGGTGCAGGCTTGCTGGGGTCGCCGAGGATCAGAGGATTTGCTTTGGCCTCAGCGGTTGAAACCGAGAACTCCCTGATTCTGGAGAACTCTCCGACTCCCACGATGCCCGAGTAGTCTTCAGGGAAGCTCACTTCAGGTCGGCGCAGAAGTCCATCGAGCTTGGCAGAGAAGTCGGTGATGGCTTGCAGGTTCGCCCCAGTGATAGCACTTTTGGCTTTTTCGCCAACCAGGCCAGGCAATTCACTCTTCACCAGACTGTTCAGGTAAGCGCGATCATCGTGTCCCAAGCCCGCCATGGTGGACTCGAGCACTTCAGTCATTTCTAAGCCCCGGTCGTAGGTCTTGACTCCATGGGTTCGAGTCTGGCGATCGAAGTGAGGCAAGTCTGTCGGCACTGGTCGGGCTTTCTCTGGAGAGGAGTTTTCACCGGCCCAGGCTTCAACCGTTTGCTGAAGGAGATTGCGGCGCTCCTGGATGGGCAACTCCTTAAGGAGCTTTCCCCAGTAGGATTGGAGTCCAGTGACCGAGTCCCGATTCAAGCTAGAGACCACGTCGATGAATTGGGAGCGGTCCGACTCTGCTACCGAAGTCAGCAGTAGCTGGGCCTCTCGGACGTCCTTCGGGCTAGAACCGTAACCGAGGGCTCGATGGGACTGACCTTTCTGCCAGAGTGGTGAAATCAGGTTTCGGGACCGTTCCAGGGACGCGAAGGTTTCAGGGGCGTTTTCTTGCAACCAAGGATCCAAGAAAAAGCGCTGAGCATTAAGGCGGGTGTTCCGCTCGCTGAATAAGGACGCACGCTCCGCAGAGTCGTGGTCTCCAGTTAGAGATCCCAGGATTTGTGCGGCCACCCCTTCGGTGGTCGAAACGGTGGAGAGATCGCCGTCGAAATCCACGAAAACGGGCTTTTCCCCGGCTTTGATTTGCTCGGATAGGTGACCGAGGACCGGGAGGACCTCTTCTTGGGTCCAGCCCTTCGGGGGAGTCAGGTTTTGAAATACGTTTTCCGGATCGCCTAACTCCCCGTGGCGATCAAAATGGCTCTTTTGGCCATTGGCGATGTGACCGAGCCACTCGCCCAAACCGTGCTCATCATTTTCAATGTGGATCAAGGCCTGTGGGTTTTGGTTCTCAAGAACTTGCATGAGCGGAGCTGCCAAGGTTGCGGTAGGGTTTGGTCTACCAACTTGCCCTGGGCGCAAGGCTTCATGAATCCCTTGTTGGTATTCCAAAAGTTGATGAAGTTCTAGGCCAGCACCAGCAAGTTTCGGTCCGAAGCTTTTGTGGATTTGGGCCATGGCTTTGTCATTGTTGCGCAGACTTTCCAGGGGTCGGCGGCCAAACACGGCCTTCTCTGTAACAGCTTTGTAGGCTCCGCTAACCACATTGGGATTCTCTTCTACTGTCTTGTCAAGAGTAGCTAGGAGCTCCGGAACCCCGGCCAGTTTCCCTGCAACTTTGAGCGCTCCTCCGGCCAGGGTTGAGGGCAGTTTCCGCCATCGGGGTGGCTTGGGATCGCGAGGGAGGGGTGTCCAAGGTTCAAGATCCGTGCGTGAGCCAGTGCAAAAATCCTCGGTGGGTTCCAGCACGCCTGGGGCATCGAGTTTAGAGGGCGAAGCTTCGACAGGTTTCCGAGTGAAGAAATATCGTTCCGGGGTGTGACTGATGAGCATGAGTCCTCCTGGAGACTTGAGTTTGGGTCATCGGTTGGGCCGCTGGCGGCGCTTTCTATGTCTCAACCGTGCTCGTCAAGTCTACAAGTGGAGACTACCCTTAGGAGATGTTTGGGAAATGGTACATGCACTCCAAGATGTGAATTTGTTGTAAACACTTTCTAAAGTCAACCTACCTGGGCAGCACGCGAAAAATTCGGCAGTCGACAGTGCCTCGAGTGACCGGGAGCCTTAGGGCGCTTTGCTCTTCAAATCGTTCGGGGCTCAAGGCCCAGTCGTAGGTAGCGATGAAGGTGTTCGGCGGGAGCTGTTCGAGTCGGTCAGCCAGACTCTCTCGAAACCCCTCGGGAAAAGCCGTGGAGTTGATGAGGTAAAGGTCTCCCTCGGGCCAATCCAGCTCCAAAAGGTTCCCATGTCTGAGGTCTACGTCGAGCTTGAGCCTTTCGGCCACCCTTTGGGCTCGCTCGAGGTACTCCCCGATCAGTTCCACTCCCCCGGAGCGGTATCCCATGAGTCGCGCTGCCAAGACCGTAGTGCCCCGACCTGCGCCGAGATCGACGAATCCGGAACCCAGGGGCAACTCAGTGAGTTCCAAAATTCGGGCCAGCGTTACGGTCGGGGTTTCTCCATAGGAAAGTTCGCCCGGATCCCCCTGTCGGTATTGCTCTATCACCTGTCGGATATCGAGACCGCGAAACTCCTGCGACGTTGCCCAACGAAGTTGCCACCACCATCGGCACGTTCCGAACCTCAGCACTTCCATTGCGCTGAGAGTGCAGATCCAGGCGAGGTCCGTTAGGTAAGGTAAAGATTGGCTCATAGGCATAAGGGTCCTTCGTGAACACTTTAGCTCCTGCGCCGTCGGAGTCTTGCTAGAGGGCGTGTGGACATTCAACCTGTCACCCGCAGGCGGGTCCCTCACGAAAGCGCGGGTTCCCGGCGCCTGACCACCATTCAGAAGGGACGAACTTCCCAGACGTTGCGCTAGGGTCAATCATTGTGAAGATGTTACTTTTTATTAACATAATTTGAAAAAGGTCCAGCCCAAACTCACTCCCAGGCCGTATTCTCTAAGTCTAAGGAGTGCGCAGATGAAGCTCGGAGAACGACTGAAGAACCGCTTGGAAGGCAAGAAATCGACCTCAGCCGGCAAAAAGAAAGCGGCCAGCCCAGCTCGAGAGGCCCAGGCTTTTAGTCGGCGTCGCCAAAACGACTCCGCTTCCAAAACCGAGAGTCGGAAGTCCCTGGTTGACCGCTCCGAGCGTTCTTCTGAGAGTCGAGGCACCGATCGCTCCGAGAGAACTGAGAGCATTCTCACCGGCCTCAGCCGCTCCTTGGCTTCAACCGATGCTCCTGCATCCAACAACCAAGAGGCTGATTCCGAGAGCGAAAACAGCCCTACAACCAGCCCGTCCTTGGAATCGTCGGTGACTCGCAGTGAGGATGGTGAGATCGAAGTCGACGTCGAGTCCTTCACTTCGGCCCTCGAGAATGAGTTGGGGGATGATCCCAATCGCGCCGCCGAGCTATTGCGCTCCTATCCCGAAGAGTTTGCTCGGGTCGGCGAAGAGCTCAATCAGAACCGAAGAGGGTCTTCGGAGGCGGCAGATTTCTTCGACACCCTAAGCGAGGCCGCCGAATCGGGCAACACAGCAAACACCCGCGCCATCGCCGATTGGATCGAATCCAACGAAGAGGTGAAAGAGAATCCTGACCTTCTCGCCAGCGTCACTCAAGCGTCCTTCGACGGAGATACCCGCTTAGCCCAGCGCCTCGCCCGCCAACTCGGAGATGACGACTTCCGAGGCCGCGCCTTTTCCCAAGCGGTGAGTGCCGGGGAGACGCTGCGCTCACTAGAAGAGCGCGCCGAAAATGGCGACCTCAATTCGCTGGAAGAAGCTGTCGACGAGATTCACTCTCTAGCCGACCTCGGGTCACCCACCGTAGCTCGAGCCGCACTCGATCGCCTGAATTCTGGTGCTCTGTCTGAATACGTCGATCGGCTTAGCGATGACGGCAACGATCTCGGTGACAAGGCTGACTTCATCGCCGGTCTAGCTGATCTTGCAGGCAAGGCCGATGACCCCGCCCTGACCAGGCAGCTCGCCCTTCAACTAATGCCGAATTCTCCACCCTATCGAGCCGAAGACGATCACTCTGGACGAAGCGACGATCTAAGAGCAGCGGATTTCTACCGACTGGTTCTGGGAGAAGCTTTCGAGCAGCAGATCGGCAACGGAGGGGACCCCTCCCTTGGTCTGGACATGATTCGCATGCGCCAGCAGTTCAACAACGTTTCCGCTTCCGATAACCGGGACTTGGCGGCGCTGTACACCGGAGTCACCGGGGGCTTCGAAGAGCGCTTTGCCGGGGTCGATAACGTCCTTGAGCAGGTCCGAGAATCCGAGGATCGGCTCGCTGTGCTCAGCCAGAATTGGGGTGGAGCTATGACCCCGGAAGAACTCGAGCAAGTCTCCGCGGATTTCCGGGCTAATAACTCCGAATACGCCCAGCTCGATGAGGTCTCGGCTCAGCATGTCCAGGATTTGGAGTTCCTTGTTGACCTGCGCAATCTTGCAGCGGAAGCCCCCACAGAGAACGATGTGCCCTCGAATATTGACAGCAACGTCGTTCCCGCTCTAAGAAGTTCAGAGCGCGACCGCATAGATGCGCGTTTGGAGGGAATCGTCCGCAGTGCCGACCTGCCTGAAACCAGGGAAGCCCTTAACGACCTGGTCATGTCCACCACCAGCGGTGAGGCGAGTTGGTTGAGGAATCGGGAACAACTTTACAGCAATTCGTCGAGTGCCGAACCTCTCAATAATGCCCTGGAAGATGCTCTCTTTAACGCCACCACCAGTGGAGCTGCCGAGTACCTCGCCAACGGGGAGACCGAGCTTGCCACGCAACTTATCGAAGGGTATGAAACAGCCGGCCTCCTCACCGGGATCCCTACCACGGAAGCCAGGGCCATCGTACGCTCCCTTTCGGCGGTAGCGAACTTTCAGACTACCGGAAATACAGCCGCTGTCCAAGAGGCCCAAGAGACTCTGACTTCAACCTTGGATGACCTTTCGGAGATGGCACCGGATGCTGTCGGAAAGCTGAAGCTTGCAAGTGGTGCTATCGGTGTAGCCAGCTTGGTAAAGGCTGGTCTCGATTTTCAGAATGACCCTACCTTGAGAGGATTTGTTGACCTAGGCATTAGCGGTACCGGGGTCACCCGCGAGACCTATGCCATTCTGGCCAGTCGAGTGGGAACAAGCCTTCCATCCGGCTTGGCGGCAGCGGGTCGATTTGCCGGGGGAGTGAATATCCTGTTGGGTGGCTACGACGCAGCCAAGGCCTTCGCTGAGGGAGACACCAGCCGGGCCCTTATCGCATCCGTCGGGGTTGCCGGGGGAGCCTTAGCCCTCTTTCCTCCCACCGCTCCCATCGGTGCGGCCTTGGCAGCAGGCTCACTGGTGGCCGACCTCACCTTGGGTCAGTATCGTAGGGTCGAGGCCTCAAATATCCTAGAGGACGAGGACGGCCGAGCTTTCGTTAGGGCAGCCCTGGCCGATTCAAATCTGTCAGGCTCCGAACTCGAAGCGGCTGTGGATGCCTTGGTTAATGCGGACTCAGAAGGTCGCCAAATCGGAGTCCTCTTGGAGGCCGTCGCTGAGCGGACCGATGGCTTGAGCTACAATGATCTGCTGAACACTCTGGCAACTCGGAGCCCGGCACAGCTTAGCTGGCTGGTACGCCAAGCGCACGCTGTCGACCCCACTGAATCTGATGATCTCGCTTCCTTCAACCGAGATGAGTTGCAG
>JBJHCR010000054.1:0-25596 GCA_050486105.1 Vulcanimicrobiota bacterium | reverse complement strand
TTACGTGCCCCCCACAGCCAAACTGCTCTTGCACCTATAACCTGACACCACCGACCTGCTCGCTGCCCGCTCTTCTCAGTTGCCTTGGCTCCCGAACGGAGTTTCAGGTTAATCAGGCCAAATTGAGCCTAGGGTAGGTTGGGAGTATAGGTCCCGGTGGGGATGTCGACCAACGGAAAGTTGGTCTCTGCTCCGACGATTCGGGTTGCACCCTGGTCGGTAGGAGCGCTGCTGGCACGACGCTGGCCCAACTGAATGACGTTGTCGGTAGCACTTCTGGGATCACCATTGAACCCGGTCACGACTACGTCGTAGGTTCCGACGGGAATGCTGGTCATCACGTGCACCTGGCGGGTTACAGTGTTGTTAGCTTGGAAAACGTCTGCCGGACGGATAAAAGTATCCGTTCCAGCGTTCAACACATCCACGGTGTAGTGGGTGGCGGTGTCGAAAGACTGAGCCACAACAGGTGCGCGATCAAAGCGAGCTTCAATGCTGCTGGTGGGTGCTGGAGGCGGAGGAGTAATGACTTCGTCATTGCTCGAACCACAACCGGTGGTAAAGATGAGGGCCCCGAGTAGACAGAGCCAAAGGTTTGCGAATTTCTTAGACATGAAATCCCTCCCGAGATTAAAGGTAGCGCATCGGGGGAACCCCGTGCGCCCTCCCTGTTAGCCCTCGATTTCGAAATACCTTTTGCGGCAAAGGAAAAGGTTAGCAAGTCGGGATCTTGCTTTTAACCCAACATCTTTTCGATATGCTCTTTGATCCGGTTGGGCGGAGCGAGGCCAGCCTCGGTAGTTACGGGGCTACCCCCTTTGAAGTACACCAGGGTGGGAAGGCTACGAACTCCCATTTTAGAGGCCCATTTCTGTTCTTGGTCGGTGTTGAGCTTGACGAACTTCACTCGACCTTCGTAAGTCTTGGCCAGATCGTCGAGGATCGGGGCCAACCTTTGGCACGGCGGGCACCAAGTGGCAAAGAAATCCACCACCACCGGCACCTCGGACTGAGCCACTTCTGCTTCGAACTGGGCATCTGTTATTTCTTGTACTATTGCCATGGTATTGCACCTTTCTCTCTCAGTTAAGTGTTTGCCTCGACGGAAGTTTCCTTCACCGTCTTCGATCGGGATCGACTACCTATTTCGCTCGATCCTTTTTGGGTCCAAGGTCGGGTGGGCATGCACCTGCTCCAGGGCGACCACGATGGCCCTCTCCAGTTGTGGATCCTTCTTCAGGGTCCAGTCTTGGGGTCTGTGTTCGATCACTTCATCGGGATCTGTTCCATAGTTTTCGACCCCCCAACCCACATCAGTGAACCAGAAAGCAAACTCCGGTTGGGTGGTCACGGTGCCGTCCACCAAGGGATGCCTGGGCCAGATGCCAATGGTGCCACCCCAGGTTCTCTTGCCCAAGAGCGGTCCCAGGCCCATGAGTTTGAAACAGTGGCTGAAGATGTCTCCATCGGACCCAGCTTGTTCGTTGGTCAGGGCCACCAGAGGTCCGGCAGGCGACTCCTGTGGGTAGGGTATCGGCTCTCCCCAGCGTTGGACGTCAAAACCGACCCGGCGCCTTGCCAATTTTTCCAGGAGAAGTTGGGAGACATTTCCGCCCCCGTTGTAGCGAACGTCGACAATCAAACCTTCCCGTTCGATTTCACTGTAATAATGACGATGAAATTCAGCGTAGCCCGAAGCACTCATGTTGGGAATATGGATATAACCGAGCTTGCCTTCCGAACGCTGATGGACCAGTCTTTTGTTGCTCTCTACCCACTCGCGATAACGTATGGGTGTTTCTCGTCGTAAGGCTTTGACTGTCACCACTTCGGGCTCGGGCTCTCCCTCGCCCCGATGGGAAGCCCGTCTCTTGACAGTCAGGTGGACTCTCTGCTCGGCTTGATTGACCAAGAACTTTTCCGGGGGGTTGTTCAGGTCCAGGGTTTGCCCGTTGACCTCGAGCAGAAGGTCCCCGGCCTTTAATGGGTGGTGAAGCAGCCGAAGAGGTGAAGTCGAATCTTCCGACCATGGGTCTCCCTCGGCGATCTCGAGTATGACGTAAGCTTCATCCTCCTCGCGCCAGGCCACGGAGGCCGCAAGTTTCCCTTGAGCGTAGTGAGGCCCAGACTGGTAGTCTCCTCCGTATTCATAGGCATGAGAGGTGCCGAGTTCACCCTGAAACTCCCACAGTAGGTCTGAGAACTCGCGTCGAGTAGCCAGCCTTTCCAGCAGAGGTTCGTAGCGCTCCAGGACTTCTCTCCAGTCGACCTTGGACATGTCGGGGTCCCAAAAGTGATCTCTCATCAAACGCCAGGCTTCTCGGAGCATCTGCCGCCACTCAGGTCTAGGTTTAATGGAGACTTTAATCTTACTCAGGTCCAGCCACCCAGTTTCCCGTCCGGCGGTGCGCTCATTCCCTGTTGGGATGGCCGCAGCCTTAAGGACGCGAAGGGACGACCCACTTCGAACTACCAAGGTCGACCTGTCCAGGGAGGCATCAAATCCAGACACCGATTTAAGTGGAAAGGTTTTGTCGAGCTTTTTGAAGTCGTAGATTCCTATGAGCCCGCTGGGTCCTTCACTGGGGGGAGCCGTGAGATTCAAGGTCGAGCGAACCGGAGACATGCCGAAGGCCACCTTATCCTTGAGGCCAATAACCCCGAAGTAGCGTCCTTCTTCCAGAGGGAAAGCACGGACTCTGCGCTCGATGTGCCGTAGGTCCACCTTGATCCTTTTGGGTTTTTCCGGCTCCTCAGGTTTGCTGCCGACCTCTGAAGCTGAGTCGTCAGGGCTCTCCTCGCGACCCTCGGCATCTTCATTGTCCTCGATCTCTTCGATTTCCTCGGAGCTTTCCTGGCTGTCGGTCTCCTTGGTCTTCGGATCCTCGATGTAGGGTGAAGGAAAGGCCGGGGGTTCTTCCCCCGGGGCTCGAGACCTAGGCAAGAACGGATCGGGCTGCTCCTCTTGAAGAGTTACCAGGTAGGGTCGAGCCGCTTTGGGAAAGCTGAACTCGAAAAAGAGATTGTCGCGCACCGGATCGAAGTCTCGACAGCTTAGAAAATAGAGATAGCGGCCATCGGGGTCAAAATCGGGAGCCCAATCCCGGAAAGCCGGTTGAGTGACGGCAAAGGCCTGCCTCTGCTCCCAAGACCACAGGAAAATCCTGCTGTCCTGTCGGTTTACCGACTCGGAGTAAGCTAGCCAGAAGCCGTCCGGCGACCAGGATGCCCCACCTATCCTCGAGTAACGATCTCGAGTTACCAGGGCGAGTTCCGGTTCGGCTGGAACTTCGGTCCCTTCAGGTTCCTCGGTCTGTGCCCCCTCCGAGGGCTTGCTCGGTTTTGGAAAAGCTAGAGCGAACAGTTCATGGCGGTGGTTGGTGAACCACAGACGTTCTCCGCAGGGGGAGAGTCCCAGTTCCAGAACTCGACCGATTTCGTGGCCTCGGGTCAGACTACGATATTGCCCCTTGGCTTGCTCGTCGAAAAGTCCGATCTCTTCTTCTCCGTGGAGGTCGCTGACGCAGACCGGACCCTGGGGCCCCCAACGCAATAGGCGATAACGCACCCCGTCACGCTCGCCCAGTTGACGCACTGCGCCTTCCCAGTGCGGGAAAGTGAACACTTTACCGCGCACTCCTACCCCGGTCTGAGAGCCATCGGGAGAAACTGTGTAGCTCTCGAGGTAGCGTCCTGGTGAAACGAACTTGCGGGCTAGGTGAGGTCGAGGGGTGAGGACTTCAATAGGGAGTTTTTGGGGTGACTTCTTTTTGGGATCCAGAAGATAGATGTCACCACCGCATTGGTAGACAAGCCTCTTGCCGTCACTGTTAGGGTAGCGGATGTAAAAGTCTTGGTGGTCCGTGTGCTTTTTGAGGTCGGTGCCGTCGGGTTTGCAGCTGTAGATATTACAGATACCTTCGTGGTCCGAACCGAAATAGATGCGGGCACCCACCCACAGAGGTCGAGTGAGGTTCCCGTCGAGTTCCAGTAGAGGAGTGAAGTCCCCAGTCTCTTTGTGGTCCACCCAGATTTGACCGGCGGTCCCTCCGCGGTATCTTTTCCATCGGGCCGGATCCCAGGTATGGCGTCCTAGAACTTGACCGCGCTTGGGAGCAAAACTCAAGTGGGCAGCCGGTCCGTATGGGATTCTTTGGCAGGGGCCTCCCTCACGAGAGACTTTGGCGAGCTGAAAAATTCGATTGAACGGGTTGCCGGCATTGGTGGTGAAAAGGATGTCCTTGCCGTCTCGACTCCAGCCAATACAGCGAGTGTCTTCGCCCAGATATGTCAACCTTTGCGGAGACATATTGTCGAGGCGGGTGACGTAGACTTCCGGGTGCCCCTCGTCGAGACTGGTGTAGGCCAAGTGAGTGCCATCGGGGCTGAGTTGAGGATCGTTGGCCCGACCGGGGTTGGCTGTCAAGCGGAAAGCTGTGGGAGATTGGGACTGCAAGTTGTAGAGCCAAAGGTCATCCTCAAAGACGAAGACCACTCGATCGCAGGCAAGGGTAGGGCGCTGATAATATCCGGTAAAGCTCATGGGAGCCGCTCTTCGATTCCTGGTTGTGTTGCTCCCTTTCTGCTGGTAGGAAACTTCTCTTCGGGCAGGCATGCACGCCAGACTTTTTGAATGCGCGCCCATATGGCCAAGAACATCAAAACCCGTGAAGAAGATTACAATCAGTGGTACCTGGACGTCATTAAGGCTGCGGAGTTAGCGGATTATTCCCCGGTCCGAGGTTGTATGGTCATACGTCCCACCGGCTATGCTCTTTGGGAGGCGATTCAACGAGAACTCGACGGGCGCTTTAAGGCTACCGGTCACGTAAATGCCTACTTTCCGCTACTCATTCCGGTGAGTTTTCTGCAGAAAGAAGCCGAACATGTGGAAGGCTTCGCAATGGAGTGCGCCGTGGTCACCCATTCCGGGTTGGAAGCTGGAGAGAATGGTCTGATTCCCAAAGGGGAGTTGGCTGAGCCATTGATTGTTCGACCGACGTCCGAGACCGTGATTGGGCATATGTATGCTCAATGGGTCCAGAGCTACCGAGATCTGCCTATCCTCATCAATCAATGGGCCAATGTCATGCGCTGGGAGTTGCGAACTCGTTTGTTCTTGAGGACCGCTGAGTTTCTGTGGCAGGAAGGCCACACCGCCCACGAGACGGCAGAAGAAGCGGAAGTTGAGACTTTGCGGATGCTCGATGTTTATGCCGACTTTGTGGAAGAGTTCCTAGCTATTCCGGTGATCAAGGGAGCTAAGACAGAAAGCGAAAAGTTTCCAGGCGCCGATGTCACCTATTGTATCGAAGCTTTGATGCAGGACGGAAAAGCTCTACAAGCCGGCACCTCACACAATTTGGGCCAGAACTTTTCAAAAGCCTTCGACATTGGATTTCTTGGTCGAGACAACCAGCGTCACCTCTGCTGGACCACTAGTTGGGGTATGAGCACCCGGCTCATAGGAGCCCTTGTTATGACTCACTCCGACGATGAGGGACTGGTCCTTCCACCAAAGATGGCACCGGTAGTTTGCGCCGTCATTCCTATCTTCCGAAAAGAGGAAGAAAAGGAAGCTGTCCTCGAGCTATGCATGAAGATGGTCGAGGCGCTGTGTGGCCCTGGGGCTGTGGAGCAGGCTCGGGGCCGTCTGGGTCAGCGAGACCTGTTTTCGGTGTTCTTCGGAGACGGACATGCCCAACAGGTGATCCTTGATCTTCGCGATGAGCGTCCTGTGGACAAGCACTTTTATTGGGAACAGAGGGGCGTGCCGTTTCGCCTCGAGGTGGGACCTCGCGACGTGGCCAAGAACGCTTGCGTCCTGAAGACCCGCCTTTCCCGCGAAAAAGAATTCCTGTCGGTGGAAGAACTCAGTCGGGAATGGCTTGAAGCGAAGATAACTCTTCTTCAGGAGCAGCTTTTTCTGCGAGCTAAGGAACGCCGTGAGGCTTCGACCAAAACGGTGAAAACGTACCAAGAACTCAAAGAGGCTCTGGGAACCCGGACGGGCTTCGTTCGCTGCTGGTTCAATCCGAGCGTGGAGAATGAGAAGAAGATCAAAGAGGAAACCAAAGGGACGGTGCGCTGTGTTCCTCTCGAGCAGCCCGAGGGGGAAAAGGGAGTCTGTGTCTACTCCGGGGAGCCTGCTGCCCAGCAAGTAATCTTCGCTATCGCTTATTGAGGAGCTCCAAGCGGGTGGTGCAGAGTCGCTCGCTGGTGGGAGGTCGGCGAGCGACCCGAATACCTCCACACCCCTTCCTGTATCGACAAGGCCCGCTGTTTCCAACGGGCCTTGTCGTCTTGTCTCGAGTACCTAACAGAAACGCCCTAAGCGTCACTCCGGGCGGCTTCGGTGGCTAGGGGAAAGTCGGGGATCATTTCCTCGGCTTCAGGGAGGTCGGGGATGTCTGGACCCGGGAACCCGGTCTCCGCCATGCCCGTAGCTTCTGGAGCGGGCTGAACGGCATCTTGGGGAGTTGCAGGTACGACTTCCTGAGGCTGTGGAGTCGGGGGTAGGAATTCCTCGGAAGGCAGAGGAGCCGGTTCAACTGCAGGCGGTGGCGCACTAGATGCCGGGGGGGTGAGGTCTAAGGTTGAAGCCGGTGTGGCAGCAGCGGGTGCTGGCGGAGTCGGCTCAGAGGGTTCCTCCACCGGCAGTTCAATTTGGATTGAAGGCTTGTCTACGTCACTTGGGGGCTGGTGGTTTTGGGGGGCGCGCTCCAGTGACGAATCCTGGAAAGGGGGCAGGGTGTCTGGGGGCGGAGCTTCGAACGAGTCTGCGATCATTCGTGCTGGGTTGCCTTCGAAACTGTCCTCGTCAAGCCCTAGGGGAAAGCCGTCGGAGTCCACTGCTTGAACTTCGGAACTGTCCACTTCGGTTTCCACTGAGTCGACATCCGGAACCATTTTTCGTACGATCAAATCTTGGACTCTTACAGGAGTCAAAGCAGCCAGGGGATTGAGCAAAGCCTTGAGGTGAGCCCTCTGTTTCTCCAAGAGGATGGTACTCAACTGACTGTCTAGGTCATTGAGGGAGTCGATGAATGCGAAGTTTGCATTCGGGTTAGCCTGCTTGAGATGATGCTTCATCAAAGTTGAGGTTTTCTCGGTGGAAACCACGATGATATCGTTGAGCCCATACGCGGCCACTTGGGCTCCTACCAGATATCCGTCGTCGAGGTTCAGTCGCCTGTTGCTGAGAACGATGAGATATTTCTGCTCTGTGGTCTTCAGGAACACTCGACTTGGGGCGTCTTCACTGCGACAAACAAAGACACTTCCAGAACTGAAGTTCAACCTCTTCAGGGTGCCCAGCAGCAGGAGTAGCAGCCATTGGTCGTTGGCTAACAAATGACGGCAGAATGGAGTACAGGAGAGCACCTCATCCACGTTGTCGTTGGAGATAGCCGTGCCCCCGATGAAGAACTTTTGGGAGGCTTCCTCCAAAGACGCTCGGCTGGGAACTCTCAAGATCTGCTGCCCGGTCTTTTGGTCGATGACCGCATAGTCCTTACGGAGCAACTCTAGGTCCTCAAAATGGGCCAGAGAATGGTCCAGTCGCTCAATCCCTGAGGATTCGAGATCTCGGACCAGAGTAGACTCCTGGGTTGCCAACTGCTGCAAGAGGGAGCGACTGTCAGGCTTGAGCAGTTCTCGAGCGGCTTCCAACTCCTTTTCGCTCACCTCGGTAGAGGCAGCTTCGGCCTCATTGGGAATGGTGGCTCCAGAATCGCTGATTTGCCAATCACTGCCGGTCAGCCCGGACAAGGCTAGGCAACCCTCCACCTCTTGGAAGAAAGTCTCGAGATCGCTGCTCGGATTATTCGAGATGGCCGATGCTTCCAGGGTATCGGATTCGGAATTGTATCGCACGAAGCAGACAGTTCCCGGCTGGGTTAAGAAAATCTCACCAAGCTGGATCTCGCCCTGGAGACCGACCGGCGGAGGAGCCAAGTCCTGGTCCTCGAGGCCGAGGCGTCTAGCGTACTCTAAACGTACCCCTGCAAGCAGAGAGTTGAATCGGCCCTGCAGGTGGCTTTGCAGTAGGCGAGCAGATTTGGCATCGAGCTTGGTAGCTGTGGTTTTGCGAACAATTTTTAGCATAATCGTCTGGTTTTGCCCTATTCTCTTCGGACGGTCTGTCCTGGCTGCTAGGCGCACCGCTGAGGCTAACCTAATCGTCTCGGGCTTCTCGTCCTTTTGAAAGACTTCCTTCTCTCGGACTCCTGGTGTGGGCAGGGACTTTGTGGATTGAGCAGATTTTTAGGGGTCTTCTAGAAGTTTGCTGGCCCCTCGGAGAGGGGGCTGGGACCAACTTAGCGTATTGGACCATCCTAAAGGGATTAGGGATTGAGTCGTTCTGAAACTTCAGTCGTTCCAACCGAGCTTCCAAAGCAGACTAGGGGCGAGAGAGTCGTCGCCTTAGGACCAGGACTGGTCCGTCGAAAGGACGGCTCCTTTCTTCGGCCAACCGAGGCGAACTGCAAGGTCCGTTGTCTGGGCCCCATAGCCCATTGTGAAGTGAGTTTGGTTTTTCAGGGAGAGCTTCTTAAAGAGGGAGCCGAGCCGCTGCTATTGCTTTACCCTCTGTCCCTTCAGTCTGCCTTGGGCAAGGTTTCGGTAGTGGATGGAGAGGATGAGTTGGGGGCTGCTCCAAGGCTTTCCATTATCTCCGAACTTCCAGACGGGGTTGTGGAGGTCGCCCCAACCGGGGACCTCTTGGCTCTTTTTGCCGAAGAGCGTATGCCGGTTCTGTCGTTGAATCTCGAACAGTACATGGTTAAGCTCGAGAGCGGAAATTCCTTAGGTGTCAAGTTGGAACTGAGTCGCAGCTTGCCCACTGAGGATGGGAAAATCGTTCTCAGATTACCTTGTCGGGCCGCCCCTGAGCTAACTTGCGAAGGCGAGACTCGCCTCCAGGTAACGCTCGAGTTTGAGGATGGCGAAGAGTTTGTCGAACCTCCGAAAGCATCTTTAGAATTCGAGTCCGCCGAGGCTGACGGCCTCCTGCTCATGAATACAGAGCTGCTCCTTACAGACTCCAGCGAAGATATCGAAGTGTATTTTCGACCAGGCCGTACTGAGATGCCTGTGACGAGACTCCGCCGCAATAGCGAAAACTTTATCTTCTCCATATTCCCTCCCTCATCGATTCCGGCTAGCCCCCAAAGGCGTGATATTGTCTTCGTTTTGGATGCCTCAGAAAATCTCCATGAGGGGGTGTTCGAAGGGGTCCGAGGAGACATACTCGACACCTTGCGTGGGCTCGATGACAGCGACCGATTCGCTCTCGTGACTTTCGGTCGGGATATAGACGGCTTTAATGGAGGCGAATTCTGTGAAGTCTCAGAGGTCGAAGAAGCTTGCAAATGGCTGGCGGGGATCGAGCCGAAGGGCCGAGCCGATGTTCATCCCCTGTTGGAGCGGATTCAGTCTCTCCCATCGCAGCCCGATAGACAGCTTTGCATTTTCCTGCTGGCCGGCGGACATGTAGGCAACGAACCGGCGATCTTGCGAAGTTTGGATTTTGATCAGAGTGATCGGCGCTATTATACCATCGGTATAGGGCCTTCATTCCAACAGGCTTTTCTGCGCCGCTTAGCGCTCCTCACTCGAGGTAGATTCGAGGCTGCTCCCACCGGTCTTTGTCGCGAGCCTCTCGATCGCTTGCTAGGACAGACAAGGGCACTCTTGACTGAAGTGGCTTTCGAATCATCGGAGGGCGGAGAGCAGGATTTTGAGTCCGACAGTCTGGTTCCCGTCAGAATGACTTCTTTAACACCACAGGGTCCGGTACACTGTTTGGGGCGGGGCTCCCCGTCGTCCTTAAGGTTTCGTTCCAAGGATGAGACCGGAGTGTTTTTTGCCGGGACCACCCACGCCAAAGGCACAGAGAATCTTGCCCTCGGAGGGGTGTGGGCCGGGTTGAAAGTTCGAGAGCTGCTGGACTCGATCCGACTGACCACGGGAAGCAAGCGACAAGCTCTGAGGGAAGAGCTGGTTACTCTTGCGGCAGCCTATGGAATCCTCATAGAAGAAACGGTGCTGGTGGTAGGTGAGGGTGACGAGCAGGAAGTTCAGCTGAATGTTTTTCCAAATAAATGGCTCCGTTCTGGAGGTAGCGTAGAACCGAAAGTTGATGATGACAACCCGGTATCCACCGACTATCGCCGAGGATTGGTGGCTCGCGATGGTCTCTTCAAGGGGGCGAAGTTTCCAGGAGACGTCGAGTCGAACTCATCCGAAGGTCCCACTAGGCACGGACTGAGATCTCGAAGTTCCGGTTCCCAAGAGACGGGAATGAAGCCTGTTCTTGAGAGAGGTGGTTCTGCCAAGCCTCCCATGCCGACTGTGGTAGGGAACGGCACGGCAGCATCTCAAGTTTCCGAAGCTTCAGAAGCAGATTCTCCGGTATTGGAAGGTGATCATCTCGTTGAGGAAGCGGTGGCCAGCGGAGCGACTGCAGACCCTTCCAGCCCTGCGACAGCCCAGGTGGCCCCCTCCGTTTTGGTTTTTCAAAATCCAACACCTGTGGTTCATCTTGCCCTGGACCCCTATTCCGGGGCTCGAGACCGACTCAACGCCTACCAGACGGAGATGTTGGATGTCGAAGTCCGCACGGCCTTAGCCGGCTTAGCCGGACTTCCTTCCAAAGTTTCGGTTGGGGGCGCCGACCTCTCAAGAATTCTGGCCCAGACAGTAGCTCATTTAGAAAAGCGTGGTTACTATTCCTCGGCCGTTGCCGTCTTGGGTCTCTTGTTGCAAGACTTTAGAACCCCCGAAGTTTTGAAGAAGTTTGAGGCCCTGATAGTCGCTTGGGCCGATAGTCTCGACCAGGACTGCCTTCCCGAAGCGGTCTATATTCTCCAGATGGGAGGCCGTATTTGTGTCGACTCAACGGCCTTAAGACAGAAGCTTCAAGAGTTGTGGGAGCGTTGGGGCCAAGTCTCGGAGGAGCAGGGTGAAATGGCGCAAGTTAGAGCTTGGCAACCCGCCCTGCGGTCGGAGACCACAGGGGATGTGTTGAGCCCTTTGCAGTTAGAGTTTGCTCGAATGCAGCAACAGCAGGCAGAGTTGGCTCAAGCGTTGACCGAACTAAAGACTCAAGTTCTGGCCCAAAGTCCTTTGGATTCGGAGCCTCTCAAGGACGAATTCGCCGAAGTGCAAAAGCGCATCGACGGTCTGAACATCCCATCCTTAGAGCAGATTCGCGAAATCTCTCAGGAAGGCTTGAAGCCTCTGACAGAAGCGCTCGAGAATGCGACTCAAGTTTTCCAAGAATCGCGTGTAGCAGCCTCTGCAGCGTACGTGGCAGAACCCGAGAGGGCCGAGCTGCCGGAAACCTCGAAAACATCAGATACCGCAGAAGAGGCATCAGAAACCCCGGAGCCATCAGGAGCCCCAGAAGAAGCCCCAGAACCCCCCTCTCTGGTCCAAGAGTCAGAAGGTGCTCTCATCGATGTGCCCCGGGAGGAGGCCGCTGTCGAAGTAGACCGTCCTGTCGCATCTTCTCCATCGATGCCCGAGGAGCAGAACCAGGAGCTCTCCGTCGAGGTGGACCAGACAGCGGCCCCTAGACCCGCCGGTCAACCCACCTCCGAAGAGTTGCAGGAACGTCTTTTGCAGGAGCCAAGAGATCCTGATTGCCACCAAGCAGTTCGAGCATGCTTGCCTGAAGCTAAGGATAGAATCAACTTCTATCGAGACCTGGTGAAGGTCGACCGAGATCAGCCTTATCATTCCTTGGCCTTGGCTCGAGCTTACCGCGATGGCGACCAGACCAAGGTGGCGGTGGTCCACTATCAGAAGTATCTGCGTTCAGAAAAGGATCCGGACGCCTATCTTGAGTTGGCTGAAGCTTACGATGAATTGGGTAAGGCCAACCTAAGCTCTTCGGCCAGGAAAGCGGCCCAGGTGTACGGCAAATAATGGGGATGGTGAGTCGTGTTTGAATTTCTCAACAAAATGTTCGGGCGTCCGCAAGAAGTCGAAGTGGTGGGTTACGAGGAGGCCGAGGTTATCCTCAAGTCTGAAAAGCCCCTCAAGATCGGAATAGTCGATGTCCATGCGACGATCGCCGGAATCCAAGTTAAAGGGCGAGTTCAGATTGTGGAGGCTGGCCAAGAGACTTCGCGGGGACTGTGGATTGACCCCGCTGAAGCCGTTCCCTATCTTGAAGACATCTTTTCCATCCCTGAAAAGAGACGAGTGGCTCGGTATCCTCGAAAGCTCAGGGTTCGATCGGTCCAATTCACCGGCTTCCAAGGACAGAGCCTCGATTTGTCAGAGACCGGAATGAGGGCGGAAGGTCCAGGGGTATTTGCTCCGGGGCAGACCATGCAGATTCGCTTCGAACTCGATGACAACCGCATCACTGAGGTTCAGACCAAAGCTGTCGTCCGTTGGTGCGCTCCGTCCCTGACTGATGGCTGGTCAGTGGTTGGGTTGCTGTTTGAAGATTTCAGCCCTTCGACCACTCCCGAGCACAGCTACTACCTCGAGTTCTTAAATCGCCTGGCTAAGGATCCCGATATTCAGCCGATATAAGGCGTTCGCTCGAAGGCAATAAAGTCGAGGGAGTACAACTTCGTTGGGTACCCGTGGTCCCGGTCTTTGACATCCATATTCTTAGGGCGAACACTTTATAAGAATTGGGAACTCCAACGGGGACCCTCGCTTCCTCTTACACGGCTATCAGCCACCGCCTGCCTGTTGGACTTCAAGGGAAACGGCGATTACATTTCGAACCTTCGACGCCTATGAGAAAAACCCAATTATTTCCGTTGTATGTCGCGGCAATGCTCTTGCTGACCGCTGCGCTTTCTGCTCAAACCATGAGCGGTGACAATTTAGATAAGTTGGCTGGCAAGAATGTGCTCTTGCTGGTTGGACCGAATGAAACCACCGCCGGTTGGCGAGCTTCCTATCTCGAGTATTTGCGCCGAACAGGGGTGGACCCCTCGAAGTACGATGTTTATCGCACCGAAAGACTTTCGGAGGAGATCACCAAGCGGCTTGGAGTTCAGCCGTCCCTGCAACGCTATGGAGCTTTAGTTCGCTGGGGAAATCCCGGTCGCTTCGGGCCGGCGAGGATCTTGAGCAGTGGTGTTGTCGTCGATCCCAGAGAAGCCAGAGACATTTTTCGATTCGTGGAGTCGGCCCTGGATGAGTCCGGGCAGCATTCACGCTTGAGCAACTTGACTCCGGAGCTTCAGGAGTTGCGACCTCGTCCCCGACTGAAGGCCGTCGAGCACGGTTTCGAAGCTAATGGACGCCCCCTGTATCTCTTAGATACCAGGGTGCGCTTGCAGAACAGCGGCAATGAAGCTGCTCGAAACGTGAAGGTCACCTTTTCGGTGAAGGATCCCGTATCGGGAGACTGGTTTGAGCTAGGAAGTCACCGAAATATTATAGTGCCCCCAGGAAAACAGATCACCAGAAATCTGGTGAGGAGCACTCGAGATACTCCGCTGCTGAACGACGAGCAAGAGATTTTGCCCGCTGTCTACCAGATCCACGTGGAGTCAGAATTTGACACCATTGACATCGTTGATAGTTTCGAACCCGCGCTTTTGATAGACCAACCCACAAGATAGCTCTTCTCATCCCGCAAGAAAAGAGGTGGATCGCACCACCTCTTTTCTCGCTGGACGCCTTCTATTTGCAGACTTCGTAACGCTTCGCTTTAAGGTGCAGTGCTCCGAAGCCGGGTACCCATTTATGGGTGTTACCTAGTTGTATTTCGAATGAGGAGCGCTGTGCATGACTGTGAGCAGGGGCGATTTCAGTTTGAGAGGGTTTCCGGCCAGCCTTCTAGTTAGGAGAGCAATTCCTGAACGGCTGCTCGCTCTTCTCTCAGCTCTTGTTCGGTGGCATTCATACGTTCTCTGCTGAAGGCATCGATCGGAAGGTCTTGCACGATACTATAGAACCCATTTTTGCACTCGCAAGGGTAACTGTAAATGACTCCCTCGGCGATTCCGTAGGAGCCGTCGGAAGGGACAGCCATGGAAACCCAATCTCCATCCCGAGTCCCGAACACCCAAGTGTGCATGTGGTCGATAGCCGCCGAAGCCGCTGAGGCGGCTGATGAGGCCCCTCGAGCTTCGATGATTGCGGCTCCGCGCTTTTGGACGGTAGGGATAAAGGTGTCCCTATACCATTTTTGATCCACCAGTTCCAGGGCTTCTTTTCCGTCGACTTTGGCATGACTGAGGTCCGGGTACTGAGTTGAGCTATGATTTCCCCAAATGGTAACTCGCTTGATGTCACGAGAGTGGACTTTGGTTTTCTCAGCTAACTGAGACAAGGCCCGATTGTGATCCAGTCGAGTCATGGCGGTGAACTGTTTACGGTCGAGACGCTTGGCTTGGCTTGCTGCGATCAAGGCATTGGTGTTGGCCGGGTTCCCAACCACCAACACTCTCGCGTCGGAGGAGGCCCGCTTGTCGATAGCCTGTCCTTGAGGAGCAAAAATTGCTCCGTTGGCGTCGAGAAGGTCCTTGCGTTCCATTCCTGGGCCCCGAGGTCGGGCTCCAACGAGCAAAGCGAAATTGGTTCCATCGAAGCCTTCGTCCAAGTCAGAGGTTGCCACGATCCCATCTAGGAGCGGGAAGGCACAATCGTTGAGTTCCATAACGACCCCTTGGAGGGCGTTGAGAGCCGGTGGTATCTCGATCAGTTGAAGTATGACGGGTTGGTCCGGGCCGAGCATGTCTCCAGCAGCAATGCGGAAGGCCATGGCATAACCGATGTTTCCTGCTGCTCCGGTGATCGCCACTTTAAGAGGTTTTTTCATATGGGGTCCTTTCGTGTGAACGGAAGCACTCTCCGACAATGTCCTTCGACCTGAAAGCAAGCCGCGTTTTGTACTTCCGGGAGTTTAGAGGTGAGCAAAGACTAGTCGTACTGACCGGCGAGATTTTGGAAAAATCGGACCACCGGGTTGTGTGAGGTCTTTTTCTCGCTGGTAAGCTGTTCGAGTTCGCCGGGATCTAGCCAGACTCCACCACACTTAGGGCAGCGGTCGATCTCGACGTCACCGAGTTGAACTTTTTCTAAAATCTCCCCTTCACAGGCAGCACTGACACAGCGCCGGACTTCGGGTTGGGCTGATTTAGCTCGTTTGAGTTCTTCTAGACGTCGCGCTTCTTGCTCTGCAAAAAACTTGTCTTCGTCGGTTTTTGGAGCTTTCCGGAAGGCTTCTTGGGGTAGAGGGTCTTTAGACGATTCACTCAAGGGTTAGGTTCTCCTCACCAAGGGATAGATTTCCCGAAAGCCATTCAGGGGTTCTGAGATCGGTTCCTTCCCTGCTTTCGGAAATCGCCTCCGCTTTGGGTCAAGTTGCTGCAGAAGGTATCGAACCTGACCTTGACGCAAACCTGCTCATGGGATTTCGAAATCGTCATTTTTTAAAGTTGCTAGACTTCTCGGCCAGTGAGATATCTGAACTCTTAGAGATCGCCAAGTTTCTCAAGACCGCTCGCCGGTCCGGTCAGGAGCGACCATGCTTGCAAGGAAAAGCGATCGCTTTGATCTTCGAAAAGGATTCCACCAGAACTCGCTGCGCTTTTGAAGTGGCCGCCATCCACCAAGGAGCCCAAGTAACCTACTTGGGTCCTTCGGGGACCCATATCGGCGGTAAAGAGACCATGGCCGATACCGCTAGGGTTCTGGGTCGCATGTATGATGCGATACAGTATCGAGGGTTCGCCCAAGAGAGGGTCGAGGAGTTAGCCCGTTTCGCTGGAGTCCCGGTCTACAACGGTCTGACCGATGAGTTTCATCCCACCCAGATTCTGGCGGATTTGCTGACTATGCTCGAGCATTGCCCGAAGCCCTTGTCCGAACAGTCTCTGGTCTACCTCGGTGACGGAAGAAACAACATGGGCAATAGCCTCTTGGTGGGGGCAGCCAAGATGGGCCTCGATTTTCGGATGGCCTCTCCGGAAACTCTGCGCCCCGACGAGTCCCTGATCGAAACGTGTCAGGTGTTCGCGTCCGAGAGTGGAGCTCAGCTTCGTTTTTTCACTGACCCCGAGGAAGCGGTGAGCGGAGCAGACTTCGTCTACACTGATGTTTGGTTGTCCATGGGTCAATCGAGTTCTCTGTGGACTGAGCGAGTTGAGATGCTCCGCCCCTATCGTGTGACGTCAGCTTTGATGAACTCCACTGGGAATCAGCAGGCCAAGTTTCTCCATTGTCTGCCCGCGTTCCATAACAGCGCGACCGAAGTGGGGGAAAAGATCAGGGAGCAATTCGGGCTTGAAGGTATGGAGGTGACCGAAGAAGTCTTTGAATCTCTCGATTCGGTAGTCTTCGATCAGGCGGAGAATCGGCTGCACACCATCAAGGCCATCCTGGTTGCTACTCTGGGCTAATCCTTGTCTCTATCGACATCAGAGGATGAAGATTATCAGTCCGACCTCGTAAGGCTGCTCGAACTCAAGCAGGTGGAACGCGCCGGTTGGAAGCGTCACCTGTCCGGACGGGTGGAATCGGTGGCCGACCATAGCCACGGCGTGGCTCTCTTGACTTGGCTGTTCTGCCCGCCGAGCCTCGACCGTGAGAGAGCCTTGGAGATGGCCATCCTACACGATTTGCCCGAGATACTCACCGGAGATTTAACCCCCGCCGATGGGGTCCCTGAAAGTGAGAAACGGAACCTGGAGGCGGCTGCCATGGACAAACTGTGGAAGGCTTTTCCCCGGGCTAAACTTCGCGCTCTGGAACTGCAAGAGGAATACCACCGGGGGAACTCACCTGAAGCTCGTTGGGTCAAGAGCTTGGACAAGCTGGAGATGTACTTGCAGAGTCTCAGTTACGAAAGCGAACATCAGGTCGACTTGTCCGAGTTTCGCGAGTCTGCGTCTGGAGCTCTGGCTTTTCTAGCTGCTGAAGGGTTCGATGCTGACTCACTCGTCCGACGGCAACTGCCAGAAGAAGCGATCGGCGACCACCTTGGCAACCTCTAGTTCAAAAACATTCGAGGGGGCCACTTTAAGTTGGTCGGCCAGCGGTCTGACCTTCTGCTGGAGATGTCCGGCGAGCGGTTCCTCTACCAGGCACCTCAGCAGGCCGGTGCAATGGAGACTTTGGGCTCTCCTCGGACAGGCCAAGCTTACGGTTCCCGTTTCTTGGCTCCCGTTTAAGGTTATATGTCCATGAGCGGGAAAAAGATAGAGGCGCGACCGCTGCAGATTGAACCCGCAGCATCGGGCCCAACCCGAGACCGGTTCCCCTTGGCGCACTAGCGCGAAGGAAACCAAAGGAAAGAGAGCGCCTTGGCGGAGAGAGTGAAAGAGTTCCGAATACCTGAGCAGCCCCTCGGAGATTTCCATCCCAGGATCTTCCCCTCGGAGAGGCCTATCCCTTGGTAAATGCCAGTCTCATGGCAGGAACGGATCGGGCTGGAAAGCCCGCCACTGTCCACTGGTTTCCGGTGGTGGGAGTACTCTTTGCGCTCCCGCTGATCTTGGCGTTCGTACTTAGTCGATGGCTGGGCACTCCTTCGGAGGCAATTCAATCCGAGAGAGTCTTGAGCCCTCTCGGGCTTGTAGTTGGCGACGGCTCTCAGTATCAAGGGCTCGAGTATTCAGGTTTGGTTTTCGTTCGAGTAGATCTTAGCGTTGAGGATCTCGAAAGTTGGCTGCAGGTCCTGTCGGGTTTCCCTATACGAGAGGCGACGGTGGAAGAACCCATTTCCCTCAAGATCGATAGACCTTGGTGGGATCCCCCAGCTCAGACCCCAGGGCGCATGTGGGAGATTCCCGGAGGGTTTCTTTGGAGTTCTATTGAGGCTCCCCAAACCTGTTATCTGGTCTTGATGGAACGAAAGGAGCCTTAGTGCAGTATCCGACCCCCTCCTTTTCGGCTTCGAAGTTCAAGCCCGGAGTTTGGTGTTTTGCACCGCTTGGTCCGCAGGCGCCCGAACACCAGGCAAAAGAACGAAACCGCCAGGTGCTGCAATAGCATGGCAACGGAAGGTTGAAGAGATGACAAAGTTTGCTTATTTTTGTGGCCACGAGCAGTGGCAACCCGAGGAAATTGTAGACCAAGCCAAATTGGTTGCTGAGGCTGGATTCGACATGCTCGTGGCCTCGGAGCACTTTCATCCTTGGGTGGATGACGATTCTGCCTCAGGGTTCTGCTGGTCGACGCTCGCCGCAGTCAGCCAGGTTGCTCCAGGGTTGGAACTGGCGACCGGAGTTACGACGCCCCTCTGGCGTTATCATCCCGCCTTGGTCGCTCAGGCTGCAGCTACTATCGATCGGCTCTGCGGAGGCCGATTCCATCTCGGAGTCGGCACCGGGGAGAACATCAACGAAGGCCCTCTCGGCTACGTCTTTCCCAAGTATCGAGAGCGGGCAGACCGAATGTCGGAAGCCCTGGAAATCATGCGGCGCCTCCTCGATGGGGAAAAGCTCACCTTCCGCGGTCGTTACTATAACACCGACCGAGCTAGGCTCTACTCTCCTCCCATGGGCACAGTTCCGATATGGATGGCCGCTGGTGGACCACAGTCGGCCACCTTGGCCGGGAAAATGGCTCAAGGGATCATCACTTCAGTGAAGGACCCCGTCGAATCTCACGCCCAGGTGGTGGCCCCTGCCCGACTAGCAGCCCAAGAAGCGGGGAATGACGTGCCTCCGGTCATGGCATCGCGTTGGACCATCTTCGCAGAAAACGATGATGAGGCTTGGCGAGCCCTCTCTTCATGGAGGGGTTTGCGAGCTCCTGGACGCCTGGAAGCCGTCGACCCCAAAGACCTGCGTGAAAGAGCCGATATGCTGCCCAGAGATGAGGTCCTGGGTCGTTATGCTCGAAGCAGCAGCACCGCAGATATCATAGAAGTCTATCGTCCCCTGGTCGAAGGACTGAAAGCAGATGTCGTTAGCATCCAGATAACCTCGATTAACCAACCCGAACTGATCAGGCGCTTGGGGCGCGAAGTGCTACCCGAACTGCGGAGGATTGCTGCGGCCGTCAACGAGCCTTGACCGCTCCCGCCCAATGCTCTGAACGGGTCTTCCGCTTCTTCGGAGAAGGCAGGAAACTGGCCTCAGCGGCGTGCTTGAACGATCTCTCGAGTTGGTCCGGGGTGGCAGCTTCGTTTTTGAGTAAAAGCATCAGCTCGCTGGCGAGTGTTGTCTTTTGCAAGGCCGGTGCATCGGTGCTGAAAGTGTATTTCACGTCATATTCATCAAAAAGCCTAAGCAGCTTTCCGTAGGTCTCGATGTCTTTGACGGCTCCCGTGAGCAGGTTAGACACCACGCAAAGCTCGGCTACGATCCCTTTGTCTCGCATAGCTACCAAACCCCGGTCGTCTCCGTTTTCCCAAAAAGCTCGAGCTACCACCAGGGGGTGGCCAACTCGGTCGGCTTTCAAGGCTTCTATGGTGTTCAAAAAGGTATCGAGACCGATGGCCGTGGTTTCGCCGCAGTGTACGGTTCTGCCGACCTTGTCTCCGGCGCTAGCAAAGATTTCTGCCATTTCTTCGAGGGCTTCGGGATCGTCTAGAGGTTGGGCCGACTCAGGGCCCGCGAGGTCGATCCCTACGATGGGTAAGCCCTCACTGGCCCAAAGGGCCGCTTTCTCGGCTAAGACTCGATTCTGGTCACTGGGAAGATCGCGGCCAAGGCAGACGATCAAGCCGGCCCTAAGACGACCTTTGTAGGCGGTCTTGATCTCTGAGACGGCCGAGCATGCGGCCATCATAACTCGATCCAAATCCCAAATTCCGCCACTGTTTCGCTTCATGGGATTCAGACGAAGCTCCAGAGCTCGAATGGGAAGCTGTGCACGAACAGGTGTGACCGCCTCCCCGTCGTTGGATACGCGAGAGGAACCTTGAGTTCGGGCTGCTCCATTTAGCGCTATGAGCACGCTTTCCCTCAGCGCCTTGGGACCAGACTGGATCCTCTCCGCGACCTCGTACACCTCAAGGTATTCCTCTAGGCTTCCCGAGTTGTCGGCGCGGCGATGAAGCAGATCTGAGAACTCTTCATAGGTGGTCACAGGCAATCTGATTCCGCGATCGACGGCTGCTTCGAACAGCCGGTGAATTGGAACAGCCCCTCCTAGGTGCACGTGAAGCTCCACCACTCCCTCAGAAGGAATGTCTAGTTCCCAAGATTCAAAATTTTTCGAATAGATGTTCGGAGTGTCAGTCATGCTCGGTGGTTCGGATCCCGTTCTAAGGAAACCTCCGTTGCCTTAGGTCACCTTGAAGCTGAGGGCTTAAAGGATGATCACCTGGGTTTGCCAAAAAACAGGGTATGAGCGAGCGCATGGTTCGAGTCACCCACTACGAAAGAGATCCTGTCAACGGGCTGGGTCAATATGTGACACGCCCGGTCAATCTTCAAGGAAATCCGTTTGTGGTTTTTTGTACTGACAAGGAGTGCGAGCATTTTTTTGAACGGGTAGGCGCCCTACCTCATTGGTCCGATGAATGTTCCGAGTTTCTCGGAGTGCTGCGGTGTCCGGCCTGCGGGAAACCGGTTATCAGACCACCCAGAGATTGAAGTGGTGGTTCGGAACTGTGATCGGCCGGCTGCAGCACCTTCAAAGGAACGATTTCAGTGTTCATTCCGAGTCTCGGCCCAATCACAACTGCCTTAGAGAGTGAGACGCAACTTGTCCTATCGATATAGCACCGGCAACCACCAGTTGGATTCTGCCATTCAAAGTATCCTGCATAGTGCTGGCGCCTCAGAGAATGAGGAACTGCTTCATCAGATGATCGTGACAGTCATCAAGTTGGCTCAAGACCGTACAGAGCGCGGTGATCTGAAGATCCTCAATACGACTCTGAAAGAGCTTCGCTACGCTTTTAAAGTCTTTCGTCCTTACCGAAGGGTGCGCAAGGTCTCCGTTTTTGGCTCCGCTCGGTGCAAACCGGAAACCGAAGACTACCAGCAAGCGGTAGAACTTTCCAGGATGATGGCCGATCGGGGATACATGGTGATCACTGGCGCCGGGCACGGCATCATGGAGGCCGGAAACAGAGGTGCCGGCACCGAGCATAGCTTCGGTTTGAACATCAGACTCCCATTCGAGCAGGTGGCGAATCCCTATATTGCCGGGGATGAAAAGCTCATCAATTTCAAGTATTTTTTCACTCGCAAACTCGGATTCATGAAGGAGACTCACGGGTTGATATGTTGTCCTGGAGGATTTGGAACTCACGATGAAGGTTTGGAGGCCCTAACTCTGGTGCAGACCGGAAAGTCTTTGCTGGTTCCCATCGTCTTTATCCACCCTCCGGGCTCCGAATTTTGGACCGATTGGCATCGTTACAATACTGATCGGCTCCTGGCTAGGGGCATGATCAGTCCAGAGGATCTCAGTCTATACCGAGTCACCGACTCAGCCGAAGAAGCCTGCGATGAGATTTGCAATTTCTACCGCCGATATCACAGCATGCGCTATGTTCGCAACGATCTGGTAATTCGTCTGGAAGCAGCCCTCACCGCTGAAGAATTGGAAATCATCAATACAGAGTTTGCTGACCTTGTAAAGTCCGGAAAAATCGATACGACCGAGGCGTTATCGGTGGAAACTGACCGAACCATACAGCATCTCCCTCGGCTCAAGTTCCATTTCCGTCGCCGCGCGTTCGGACGTTTGCGCGAGCTGGTCGACCGGATCAACGGGTTCCCTCTGCCCAAAGAATGTCTTGTGGAGGTGCCTGAAGCTGGGGCCGGCGGCCAACTCCCTGAAGATTTTGATGATTCTGATGCCTACTGAATCGAGCATCGAAAATCCCGCGCACTTCTCCAACGCTTTAGCGTCGAGGCTTCGTCACGACCTAAAAGGAGGCCTAATATCTTTGCGTCTAGGCTTGGAGGCCTTGTCGGATGAAGAGGACTTGAAAGAGCTCCTCATCGACAGTGCCCTAAGGGTGGAAAAGTTGGCGGATAAGTTGATTGCCCTCATTCGAGTAGGGGCTCTGAAGCGAGATCGCGTCGGACTTCCGGCCTTGGTGTCAGAGCTTGCTCAGAGAGTGAATGCTCATTTTCCACAACTCCAGCTCAAAGGCTTTCAGACCAGTCAGGCCGAGCGCCTATGGGTTGACGTTGAGGCCCTGTGGCTTGCTCTTAGAGAGGTGGCGGAGAACTCAACGGCTGCCGGAGCTAAATGTCTGGAACTCTCAATTCAAGCAAGCCCCGAGCGCTGTGTCTTCGAGTTCACTGACGACGGTGTCAGTTCGGCCGTCCACCGAGCACCGGACGAGCCTTCACCGACGTCAGACCAAGCCGCTTCGAGCTGCGGCTTAGGTCTCGAGGTGGTGCGTCGCTGCGCTCGGTTTCACGGGGGGGAAATGACCTTCACCAAGATCGGATCTCCCCCAAACGCGACGATGGTCACCATCTCGGTAACTCCCCCTGCTGCCCCCCTCGATTCTCTGGGTGCAACGTAATGCTCGACAATTCTCGAGCGTTGAGATACGTGTTCGGGCAGTTTGCCACTGGGGTTACCGTGGTGAGTTTTGTTCGGGACGGACAACTTTCAGGCATGACGGTGAACTCATTCACTTCGGTTTCCCTGGACCCACCAATGGTCTTGTTCTGTCCTGCCCTAGGCACCCGTTTCGCTCAGAAGATAGGCGACAGAGAGCGCTTTACCATCTCCATCCTATCGGAAACCCAGAAAAACCTCTGCCTCCATTTCGCCGGCTTGCAAGGTGGCGTTGAAGCGCCCTGGGTCCCCGATGGGTTGGCTTCTCCTCCACCTATCAAAGGCTGCCTGGGTTGGCTGAATTGTGAAGTGGAGAGTTGGATTGAAAAGGGCGATCATCTGGTGGTATACGGGGACGTTGTCTTATCCGGCTTGGCTGGAGACGAGCAGCCCTTGCTCTTTTTTCGAGGACAGTATCCCCAGTTGAACTCTTGAGGAAAAATCGGACCGCTCAACTTTCAATTTAAGGAAGGTTTTGTCCGCAGTTCTCGAATATTTTCTTGATGAGGCCCAGACTTCTTATAGCTATAGTTGCATTCACTTTGGTTTCCCTGATAGGCGGAGTTCTGTCCGTGAATGCCCAAACTGAGCGGTCCTTGGTGGGCAATTGGGCCCAGGACGGGCCGGGACATTCGGTTTGGAAATTCCGAAGTGATGGCACGGGCTTTATGGAGCAGGGAGTGACCAAATCGACAGCTCGATTCACTTGGAAGCTCAACGGAGACAGTCTAGAACTCTCGACTTCCGGGGCCTGCGTGCTCTACACGGTTGAGCGCAATGACGGGGTTGTTTTGGTCCTCAGAAATACCTATACTTCGGCTGTCTACCGTTTTCAGCGCAGCGATGGAAAATGACCTTTCCCTGCTGATTGAGTCGTCCGAATTTCTGCTTTTTTGAGGTCGGCCGGGCATTAGGTATCATGCCGGAAGAACAGGGGTAATTCCTACCCCGAAGAAACCTCAGCCCGAGTTCAATCCTCGCAAACCTCTCAGGATTGCATTTAGGATCGAGCCAGGAATCTGTCCGAGACCTTGGACCGAGGTCCAGGATGCTGAAATTAAATTGGTAAAGGAGAACATCCATGAGTCAAGTGGAAACACTAGAGTTTCAGGCGGAAGCCAAACAGCTACTGGAGTTGATGATTCACTCTGTGTACAGCGAGAAAGACGTCTTTCTTAGAGAGCTCGTCTCGAACTCCTCGGACGCTCTCGATAAGCTCCGACTGGAATCTCTCTTGAATAAGTCCGAGGAGGTAGACACCAGTGACCTCCATATAGAATTGATTAGGAATCCCGAAACCAGAACTCTGACCATCAAGGACAACGGAGTTGGAATGCGTCGCGATGAGGTCGTGTCCTTGATCGGGACCATCGCAAAATCGGGGACCAGAGAGTTTCTAATGGGATTGGAGAAATCAAAAACCGATCAGGAGTCCAAGGATCTGATTGGGCAGTTTGGAGTTGGTTTCTACTCGGCGTTCATGGTTGCCAATAAAGTTGAACTCAGCAGTCGTCGAGTGGGAGATGAGAGTGGAGTTCGTTGGGTATCAAGTGGGGATGGGACCTACACCATCGAAGACTTCCCAAAGGAAAGTCACGGAACAGAAATCGTCTTGCACCTAAAGGATGTGGACGAAGAGGATGGCCTACACGATTACACCGATCAGTACGTTGTTCAGAAATTGGTCAAGCGTTACTCCGACTTTATCTCCTATCCCATTCGAATGGAGATGATGGTCACCAATTATGAAGAAGACAAACCGGTCGCTAAATCTGAAGTACAGGTCCTGAATTCCCGCAAAGCCCTTTGGGTGAGATCGCAGGATGAGGTAGAGCAAGAAGAATACGATGCTTTCTATCGTCACGTGGCTCACGACTGGAATGCTCCTTGGAAGACCGTCGCCTTCAAAGCGGAAGGCACTTTCGAGTACTACAGTCTCCTGTTCGTGCCCGAGCGTGCCCCCATGGATCTGTTCCACCCTGAGGGTCACCACGGCTTGTCCCTCTACGTGAAGCGCGTCTTCATAATGGATGACTGCAAAGAACTGATCCCTCCTTATCTGCGTTTTGTTCGTGGAGTAGTCGATGCTAGTGACCTCTCCCTCAATGTGTCTCGAGAAATTCTGCAAAAAGACCGACAAATCCAACTGATCTCGAAGCGTTTGGTGAGAAAGGTTCTCGACAGCCTCAAGGAGGCACGAGAAGAGGATGCCGAGGGCTACAAGGGTTTCTGGCAACAGTTTGGCCGAGTGCTCAAAGAGGGTCTGTATGGGGACGCCAAGATGAGAGACAAGATCTTCGATCTGTGTCTCTTTAAAACTACCAAGACGGAGCCAGGGGAATTGATCACTCTCTCGGACTATGTTGAGAGAATGGTCGAAGGCCAAGAGAAGATCTTTTACCTCACCGGCGACGCTCGAGAATCGCTAGAGGATTCCCCTCACTTGGAAGCCTTCAAGAAAGAAGGGGTAGAGGTACTTCTGCTCACCGATTCTGTCGATGAAATCTGGCTGAGTTCGGTCCCTCAGTTCCAGGAGAAATCCTTGCAGAGCGCTGCGGGAGCAGACCTAGACCTGGGCACCGAGGAGCAGCGGAACGAGCGTCGTCAAGAGACCGAGAAACGGGAGAAGGAGTTGGCAACCTTCATTTCCTGGATGCAGTCAAAGCTTGACGACCGGGTGAAAGAAGTTAAGGTCTCCAGTCGTTTGGTCGATTCTCCAGCCTGTCTGGTTGCGGCTTCGGGTGACCTCAGTTCGAACCTGGAGCGTCTGATGCGGGCTTCGGGTCACGAAGTTCCGATTTCCAAGAGAATCTTGGAAATCAATCCTGAACATGCCCTAGTCCAACACTTAGCCCAGCGTTATGAAAGCGATAAGGATACCGAAGAGTTGGGCAAGACGGCTCGCATGATTTATCAGCTAGCTCTGTTGGCTGAAGGGGGAGAACTCGATGACCCCAGTTCCTTTGCCAAAGAGGTTGCGCAAGTTCTAAGTCGGAGTCTAGATCAGCACTAAGGATCTGGTCCGAAATAACTTCCCGGTTTGGGCCGCCGATGCATCGGGGACCCTCTGGGTGCTGGCAGCGTTGGTTCTCGCTTAAGTATTCTCGATACTAGTCGCTCGAACCGCCTTGC
>JBJHCR010000053.1:0-25636 GCA_050486105.1 Vulcanimicrobiota bacterium | reverse complement strand
AGCCAAAGCCGCCAAAGGGACTCTGGAGCCCGTCTTCGGTGAACCTTTGACCGTTCTACCAATAGAGGAAAACGCACCAGTGCTCGCCTATCGAAAACCAACGGGAATCTGGCTCAACCCGATCCTACTTCAAGAATACGGTGTCAGAGTCGTTCCAGATCGGCAAAACGGGGGACTCATCCTCCAGCGAAACGGAAGTCCTAAAGTGCAAGTCACAGCCGTTGATGTTCCCCTCAACCCTCGACGGCTTCCTCGAAACCTCGGCTCCTCAGAGAGGATAGAGCTGGAGGGGACTCGGGGCCTCGGAGTTCTCTGGGTGCCTTTTCCTTTAGCCCTAGAAGCCTTTGAGATCGCCTACAACTGGGATGAATCGCTCGGAGTTTTGACCTTGGAGCCGCTTGAGGGGGGCACTCCCGAAACAGGCCCCTAACCGCCAACGCTTTGGCAAGAGAAATCGTCTAAATCTCAACCTTAATCATGAGTTCTAGAAGTTCTAAAGCGGCCTTCGGGATCACCGTTCCGGGACCAAAGATCGCCACACAGCCGGCCTCTTTCAGGGCACCGTAGTCTTGTGAGGGAATCACCCCCCCAGCCAGGACTTTGATGTCCTCGGCTCCTTCGGTTCTCAGTGCCTCGATCAGTTGAGGGACCAAAGTTTTGTGACCTCCAGCCAAAGTTGAAACCCCAACCAGATGAACGTCGTTGTCGATAGCCTGACGAGCTACTTCCGAGGGAGTCTGAAAAAGCGGACCCAAATCCACATCAAATCCCAGGTCAGCGAAGGCCGCCGCGATCACTTTGGCCCCTCGGTCGTGACCATCCTGGCCCATTTTGGCCACCAGTATACGAGGTCGTCGACCCACCCGCTCGGCGAAGTTTGCGGTGGCCTGCAGACAGCGCTCGACGTCCGAGCTTTGGCCACTCTCGGAGAGGTAGACCCCGGAGAGAGCAGCCGGCTGAGCTTGATGGCGCTGAAAAATTTTCTCTAGAGCATCGGACATTTCACCCACCGTAGCACCTTTTCTAGCTGCTTCCACCGACAGCTCCAGCAGATTATCCTGACCCTGGGCTCCCCGAGTTAAGGCCTCCAATGCTGCCTGAGCAGCCCCTTCGTCACGCTGAGCCTTCCAATCTGCCAGACGCTCCAACTGTCTGGTCCGAACCGCTCGGTTGTCAACTTCGAGCACCTCTAACGGCTGATCAGTGAACGGAGAGCGAAAACGGTTCACCCCGACGATCACTTCTTTTCCGGAATCGATACGCGCCTGTTTACGGGTGGCGGCTTCTTCGATCCGCTGCTGGGGAAGGCCAACCTTGATGGCTTGGGCCATGCCTCCAGCTTGGGCCACCTCTTCCATGTGGGCTTGAGCCTGACAGATGAGTTGGTGAGTCAGACCTTCCACCAAGTCGGAACCCCCGAAGGGATCGATGGTCTTGCAGATATCGGTTTCTTGGGCCAGGATCAGCTGAGTGTTGCGAGCCACTCGAGCGGAAAATTCACTGGGCAGTGCGATGGCTTCGTCCAAGGCGTTGGTGTGCAAAGATTGGGTGCCGCCTAGAACGGCGGCTAAAGCCTCGATGGTGGTGCGAGCCACATTGTTCAAGGGGTCCTGCTCGGTCAAAGACCAACCCGAAGTCTGACAGTGGGTACGCAGCATGCGACTCTTGGGATTTTGTGGTTCGAACTGGCCCATCAGCTCTGACCAGAGATAGCGCGCTGCTCTGAGCTTGGCGATCTCGGTGAAAAAGCGCATGCCTATTCCAAAGAAGAAGGACAAGCGAGGGGCGAATTCGTCCACTTTTAGGCCTGAAGCGATCCCGGTCCTCACATACTCAACACCGTCGGCCAGCGTGTAGGCCAATTCCAGGTCGGCGGTTGCCCCGGCCTCCTGCATGTGATAGCCGGAAATCGAGATGCTGTTGAAACGAGGCATCTCCTTGGAGGTGTAGGTGAAGATGTCACTGATGATGCGCAGACTTGGTTCAGGCGGATAAATGTACGTGTTTCGGACCATGAACTCTTTAAGAATGTCGTTCTGTATGGTTCCGGTGAGTTTGGCGTGGGGTACGCCCTGTTCCTCGCCAGCCACAATGTAGAGAGCTAGAATGGGAAGCACGGCACCATTCATGGTCATGGACACCGACATTTGGTCCAAAGGGATGCCATCGAAGAGAATACGCATGTCTTCCAAACAGTCTACCGCCACCCCCGCCTTACCCACATCGCCTTCAACTCGGGGATGATCGCTGTCGTAACCGCGATGAGTAGCCAGGTCGAAAGCGATAGAAAGCCCCTTTTGGCCTGCTGCCAGATTGGCCCGATAGAAACGGTTGGATTCTTCGGCCGTGGAAAAACCGGCATACTGACGGATGGTCCAAGGTCGCTCGGTGTACATCGACGGGTACGGACCTCTAGTGAAAGGCGCAAACCCAGGGTAGCTCCCCTCGTGAGGATAAGGACGCGAGGTCGACGAGGATTTCTGACTCATGAGCAGCTCTTCTCTTTGCTGCTGTCGGAACCCTATACCGCCCAAAAGCCGAGTATCAAAACTCGGGGGGAGGGGGCCCGGCGATCAGGGAACGTTAAGCCCTGTATGAATGAATCCCGTCAAGTGAACAACACCGCCTATCTAGGGGGTTTCCAAGATGTCGAAGAGACCGAACCGGTCGAACTCTCTTGGCTCGGGGAACCGCCTCACTGGCTGCACGGCACCCTATTCCGTAATGGACCTGGTCGCTATGACCGAGGCAGACAGTCGGTGAATCACTGGTTCGACGGCCTGGCTTTGCTACACGCCTTCAAGCTCGCTGGGACGACCCTCACGTATCGCTCTCGCTTCGTGCGCTCGGCAGACTTTCGAGTAGCTCAATCCAGTGGCCGCATCGGATATCCGGGCTTTGCCTGCGACCCTTGCCGCAGCCTCTTCCGCAAGGTCATGAGCGCGTTTTTTGTGGACGCCACCGAGAACCCCAATATCAGCATCATCAAACAAGCTCACCAATACCTGGCCTTAACCGAACTGCCCGTTTCTATGGAATTCGATCCCGAAACCCTAAGGAGTAAAGCACCTTTCGTCTACTCTGACTCTTTGCCTGACGGCTCCACCACCGCCCATCCGCACCAAGACGGCGCGTCGTTGTTCAACCTGATTTTGCACTACAGTGCAGTCACCTCGTATCGGTTGTACGAGCAAATCGGAGATGGGCCCCGCAAAGAATTCGCTCGAGTTCCGGTCCGAGAACCTTCCTATGTGCACAGTTTCGGTCTAACCGAGAACTATGCGATTCTCACATGTCCTCCGTTTCAGGTGACCCCTTGGAGATTGCTCACGAGAAACCGACCCTTCATTGAGAATTTTCGCTGGAAACCCGAGGCCCAAACCCGGTTCCACCTCCTGGGTCGAGCCCGGTGCCCGGCCCTTCAAAAAACTCTTCTGGGAGAGCCCATATTCGTCTTCCACCATGTGAACTGCTACGAGCAAGAGCAGACGGTAATAGTGGACCTTGTTGCCTATGAGAACGCCGACATCATTGAAGAACTTCGACTATCTGCTCTAGCCCAACCCCGACCGATCCCCTTCGGGCAACTGCGACGTTACCGACTGGACCTGCGGAAGAACACCGCAGAGCGAATGTCAACCTCGCGCCACCGCCTGGAGCTACCACGGATCAACGAGAGATTCAATACCCGCTCCTATCGGTTCGTATATGGCGTTGGTGCGATCCAAGAGCAAAGCCTGTTCTATGACCGGTTAATCAAGTTGGACGTGGCTTCGGATAGAGCAACCTTCTGGAGCGAGCCCAACACCTTTCCAGGAGAACCCATCTTCGTGCCTGGGCCCGACGGCGAGACTGAAGACCAGGGTGTGCTTCTCTCGGTGGTCCTGGGTGCCGAAGGAAGCCGTTCCTTCTTACTCCTACTGAATGCCCAGGACCTCGAGGAAATTGCCCGAGCTTGGCTCCCAACGGTGGTGCCTCACGGTTTCCATGGCCTGTTCGCTCCAAAAACCTAAGAATCTGTTTCAGGATGGGTCAGGGCCGACGAGATGCTCAGCAAATCACAATCTTCGGGTCAAGACCGCAGAAAGGTCTTGAGCCTGAAATTAACGTACTACCGACCACAGACAATCCAAAGAAGGAGAATCCTAACTTGAGGACATTTTTGACGTTGCTAACACTGCTGGCCTTCACTCTAACCCAGAGTGCGTGGGCCCAAGCCAAAGAGGACGAGAAGACTTGGGGGGAGGCCACCCTGATGGTGATGACCGCTTCCACGAAGTTTGGAGACTTCTCCCAGACCTCGTATATGCTGAGTTCGTACTTTCACACCAACCTAGCCAAACCCGAGGACCCTAAGGGCTCCCTCACCGTACCCACCGGTCTGGGGATTGGCCCGGTGATCCCTCTCAATTTCCAAGGTGTGGATCCCTCAGCTATGACTGAGCGTCTCTACTATTGGGGCTGTGGAGCTGCGGTGGGAGAGAAGCAGCCCGAAGCCCGAGGCAAGGGTTGGCGGTTTAAGGGCCAATGGTGGACGGTGCGCTCCCAGGGGATGGCCGATGCCACCCAAATGATGAATCTCCAAGCAGACTCCAAGGTTCCTGGCACCTACAAGCTGGAGGCCAACTATGTGGGCGAAATGAGTCTAGAGATGACCGAGGCCCAGCAATTCTTGCCAGCCCTAAAAGTGTTGGAGCCGGCCACCGACACCGCGGATACCAGTCAACCCATAGTGGTCTCCTGGGAGCCCGTGGATAAAGCAGCAGGCTATCTTCTTATGGCCCACGGCAAGAACGCCGAGGGCAAGGATGTCACCTGGGAAAGCGCCTACAACGCCACCATATGGCAACGCATGGGAGCCGAGAAGGCTCTCAAAGAGGGCTTGATTTTGCCCCCATCTACCACCACTTGCACCATTCCTGCGGGGATCTTCAAAGGCCAAGTAGCCTTGACGGTCACTGGAGTGAGTCCCATCGCCACCGGCAAAGGAGTCTTCTCCTACTGGGGTTGGGCCCAGACGATGACCTCTAGAATACTGAACATGGGAACTTGAGCAACTCAGCCATCGACAAGTCGCCGCTGAGGAGGCTCGTCTATGGAAACCGTGTTCCGTTTCCTGAGTGGAACACCGAATTTCTTGGTGGCCTGGGTCGAATCTAAACAGAAAGCGAGAGGAGATGCTCGAGCACCTCCTCTCGCTTTACGACTGCTCCGTCTTAGGCCACATCACCGAAATCTCGACCCAAACATAGGCCTCGCCGATAGGCTCTTCTGCGTCGAGCCACCTCGAGTTCATCAACCTCTTCAAAAGAAAAGTTTGATCTGCCTCGCCCTCCGTAGCGAAAACCGGTAATCTCAGAAACTCGTTCAGCTAGAAAGTTGGATTTGGGTCCCAGGGTTGCAATGGGGAACTGTGGGGGGTTATAGATCAGTATCATAGTGAAAGTCCTCGCCTTCGTTCGTGTCTTTATAAATCGATGATAGACGAATAGGCTCGCCCATGAATTGCTCCCAAGTAAAACCATGCTGAAAAGTGCCTTGCCTTTTTGTGAACGAATCCTTAAAGGCAAGGCTCGAACCTTCCCATGGGTTCAAACCGCACAACGGAAATCATTCGAAGAAAAGTTCTGGGTCGTCGACCGAGATGCGGCCGAAGAATTCCTTGGGCCCAATCTGTCTCATGCCCTTGAAGAGATCTGAGGGCACCTCTCGCTGCTCGCAGGTGACCCAATAGTCGACTTCGTCGGTGGAACTGACCCAAATAGAGGTCCCTTTGTAGCTGGCTTTCTGGGCAATCTTACGGCGCGAAGGTCGACGTTCGGTGGTCTGTTCAATTCGGTCCCATTCCCCGTTCTCGTTGATGGTCGCTTGAAGCAAGGACTCTCCGTTCTCCAGGATGAGCAAGAGTTGGGACCCCTGAGGGAGAGGAACTCTCTCGCCCAAAGGCATATGAAACTCGGGGATCACCTGGCGATCGGTGTTGGAGGTGAAGCCCGTTCCGGTGAAAGGATAGTCACCACCTACCACCCCCCCCATGGCGACAGAAAACGGGATGAAGATCTCAAAATCATCGGTCTGCGGAAAGAGAAGTTCCGCCACCCGAGTCTGCCCTTGAAACCCTCCGGGGTAGTCGAGACGGAGCCCTGCGATCAACTCCGCAGGAGTGATCAGAAAGGCCACTTGATCCTTCAAAGAGATGGAACCACCAACTTCGGGATCGAAAGTTCCGTCGAGATAGCTCTGCATGTCGCTGACCCGAATCACTTTCTGGATGATCTGGCCGGTTTCGGAACCGGGCACCTTAAAGCGAAGGTCTTGAAGGGCCGCTCTCTTGCCGGGAGGCATGGCCTCCGGGGCCAGGATTCGGGTGGCGTGGAACTCGGCCATATTAGCGAAGGCAGGCTCCAAATGAGCAGCGATGATGGGAGCCACCGGTCCCGGTGAGGGGATGGGTGCCGCTCGGAGCGCGGTGAGGGAGTCTGCGGCCCGAGCTAAGGCTGCCGGATCCCCCGGGGCTAGGGTTTGGCCAAACGCTACGATGAGACCTTGACCTGGTCTCGGCTGAAGCTCGCCGATGAGGTCAAATAGCGCGGTCGCTCCAAAGTTGGGTGCTCGGACAATCACGGCTAGAGCGACTACCGCTTGTTGTATGCTGCCGGTCAGGGTGAAGTTGCTGTTCGACCACGAACCCACTGCTCCATAGATGGTCTCGGCTCGCTCCGGGCCGAGGGCGTCGATACTGGCCAGCAGGTCCACCCCACCCTCGGTTGCCAGCAAAGCCCGACCTTCCGTAGGTTGCTGAGCAGGTCCGGTGGTGTTGGTGGATAATGTCGGGCTCTCGTCGAACGTTGAGCCACAACCCAAGAAGAGAATAGTGGCTAAAAAAAGAGCAACTAGGTTGAAAAGCTTCATTTCAACGAGGTTTGGCCAAGCTGAAGAATGACCTCCTGCTCTGTATCCGAGATTCTCTTTGCGTTTTTTCTCGAAGCCTCAGAAGCTCCGCCAGTCTTTGATGTCTTTCCTTCAACCCCGTAAGTTGTCACCCCATTCGACCCTTGAACAGTCGGAAATTCTCCTAGCCTCTCCTCTCGCTCTCCACCTGGATACCGCCTCCTGCTGCCGATGTCTGAGGCTCAGAGGAGGCGGCCCCGGAGGTGGATCTGGTACCAGTGGAACCCTCTGTGGCCCCAGTGCCGGCGGCCTCTCCAGGACCGAGCCTGGCAGCGACCTCAGACTTGACACCAGGAGCCTCGCCTGGAGCGGTGGTTGGCAGGGAGGCCGCACGAGCGAAGGGGTCGAGTCCTCTCTGATTTCCTGACGATTCGCCGCGCTCTTGGCCAGGAGAGGCGGAATCTCTTGAGGCACTGGGAGATTCTGGATCGGAGGAACGAGAACCGCCGTCCTCAGACTGTTGAGATTGGTTTTCCGCTTTTTTCTGCTCCGGATTCTCGTTCTGAAAGCGGGCCCGTTCGGCATCTTGATTGCGAAAGTGAGCCGAAAGATCACTGGATGGCACGGTTCCCTGTTTCACTCCGGTGGTCACGTCGTTGACCACTGAAGCTAGGCGTTTAGTGCTGCCGCCTCCCTCACCTTTTTGAATTCTGGGGTCTCGCTCGGTGGCCTGGGTCATCATCTTGTCCACGTTGGTGTGATCCATCATGGGGTTGCTTCCCAGCATCTCCGAGGTCTGCTTGAAAGCGTTCATACGGTGTCCCGCAGAGCCTTCGTCTTGACCGGCCATGTGCTCACCGAGGGTAGAAGCGAGTTTAGACATGTCTTCGGGTTGGCGCAACGGGTTTTCTTGCAAGGACTTGCTGGCAGACTCGAATCCTTCGGCCACCAAACTGGGACCGTTCTTGTCCTCGGGGGAACTCAGCTCTCCCACCGATCGGGCCATCTCTCCCACCCTTTTGGGGTCGACGTCTTGACGCTCGGTCATCAGCTTTGAAGCGGAGTCGAACATCTGTAAGGCGGCCATGCCTCCGGCTTCTCCGTCGCCTTCCCCGCCTTTTTGTCCTTTCTGATCTCCTCCAGCGGCGCCTTTGAAAGTGTCCATCATCTTACCCAGATCTTCAGGGCTGAGATCAGGTCGTTTCTTTAGCAGCTCAAAGCTCTTTTGGGTGGCCATTCTGGCCAGGTCGGGGTTCTTGAGGGTTTTGGCAAAGTTTTGCCGCATAGCAGAGATTTCACTGGGGGTAACGTTGTCTCGCTCTTTGAGCAACTCCATCGTTTGCGGGTCTTTGTAGGAGGGGTCGATCCGGACCCGACCTTGCTGGTCTTGGCTGACAAAGTCTCCGATTTTGAGATCGTTGCGATGCTGCATGAGACCGGCGATAGAATCGAGAGCTTCGGGGTTGCGAAGCAGGGGCCCCAATTCTCCCACGGTGGTCCCTGGTTGGGCCTTGGCGATACTCTCCACCGAAGCTCCCCCTCCAAGGGCTTTGAGCTGTTCAGGTTTCAGGTCAGACAATCGAGTGTTGGCCGACGGTCCCCCGCTGGGTTTGCCCCTCGACTGCAGGCTCAAGCTGTCTTGGGGAACTAGAGCCTGGGTCATGGTCGGGGCCACGTTCTCTGCCAGCACTCGGGGGGTGGGGCGGATCTGGGCCCCCGTCAATCCGTTGATCTCCATGCTATATCAACCTTTCCCTTGTCGTTTCCCTTATAGTATGCCACCCGAGCGCTCACGGTCTAGAGGTCGCGAGGATTGTAACATGAAGCCTTCTAGGGATGGGCGATCAAGGCACTGTTGCCAGCGCTTCGGCACGGTAAGAAACCCCTTGACCTTGGTCTCCAAGATAGATGGTAAAGGAGGCCGGTTCGGAAAGCCCCGCCGGCGCATAGAGAGCCTCTCCCAGGAGGTCCCATCCAATGTCCACCAGCCAGCCGGATTTGGCGCGGACCTCGAACAGATTTGGTCCTATGGGATCGAGTCTGGCTGCAAGCTTGGGCTCTGAAAAGGTCATGGTGCCTTTCTCGTCAACCTGGATGAGTCCCAGGGCTGGATGGTGGTATCTGCCAGACATCTCAGCGAGGAAAGAGCCGCTCTTGGGCCGAGGTTCGGCCGGAGACGGCCGCTTCTCCAGGAAAACCTGATTGTAGTCCGGGGCGTCGAAGCCTCGAACCATGTCGAAGAATCGAAGTCCCACGGCGTCGGGCATTTGGGTTCCACCCAAATTGCTCAAGATGACCACCCCCAGCTTGGTTTCTGGCAAAATGCCCACGAAGGTGGTGTGGCCAGGGGTGCCGCCATTATGCCAGGTTATGGGTTGTCCGTTAGATTCGATCCGCAGCCAACCCAAGCAATAGAAAGCTGTGTCGCTCAGGACGGTGTGAGGGGTCCGAGTGACCCTCAAGTTTTCTTCTGAGATCAGACGTTTGCCGTCGAACTCGCCGTTATGCAACTGCAAACGGACCCAGCGGCTCATATCGTGGAGATTGGAGTTCAGGCCGCCGGCGGGACCAAAAACGTAGGGAAAGGGTCCGGTGGAGATCTGTTTGACCTTTCCGTTCACACGAGCGTGGCCTGGAGCGCTGTTGGGATTGAGGTCGAGACCCTCGGCGATCCAGGTGGTGGAAGTCATGCCCAGAGGCTTGAGGAGCTTCTCGTCGAGAACTTGCTCCCAGGAATCTGCGCCCGCCCACTGGGCCACCAGTTCACCTGCCACCAGATGGGGCGAGTTGACGTAGGCGTATCGAGAGCGAAAACTGCTGACCGGCTTGGCCCAGCGCAAAGCCTGCTTTATCCGGTCTCGGGAGTAGCCCATGGCCCCCAGTCCTGATAAGGCCTGAGGTGGCAGCCCCGAGTGCTGGGCCAAAAGATCGTCCACCTGCATCTCCCGGGTGACCCAAGGGTCATACATGGCAAAGTCCCGGACATGGTCGACCACCTTGGCATCCCATCCCGGCCCTCCTCCGTCGACCATCAGAGCCAAGGTGGCGGCAGCGAACGCTTTCGTGGTGGAGCCGATGGCGAAAACCGTTTCCAAGTCCGGCGGAGCGGCGCCAAACCCTTTCCACCACAGAATCTCCTCTCCGTGGACCACCGCGACGGCCACGGAGGGAACCTCCCAATCCTTTCGAGCTTGCTCAACATAGGCCTCAAAAGCCGGGAGGATCTTCTGCACCTTCTCCTTCTCCAGGGGCTCGGCACTAAGAGGAGACAGCAGCAGGAGCAGGAAAAGCCAAAGGAAGTTTCTCATCCGGCGGTGATTTCTTGAGCCTTCAGGAATCCCTTTCTTGGTAGGGGGTCTTCCAAGGGCATGGCAACGAAAAGGTCTGACTGGGAAAGGCTAGCCGCGGACTTTCGACGAACCTCCCCCTAGGAAGGGAGAGAAAGTTTCGTGGACCGGTTTACCACCAACTTACAAAATCTCGCCCAGGCGAATAAGGCCAAAGAGCGACTCCCTTTAACAAATTTGGTGGGCCGAAAAAAGAAGGCGTGGTTTCTTTGCTATGAGCATTCTCCCTCGTTTCCGGATTATGTCCATCGCTTAGCCTTCCACCAGGGGTCCAAACCGGTTAAGTCTATCACCACCAGCAACTACTTCGAAATGTTGCTCGAAGAACCCGAAGTGCAAATTCCGGCCATGGCCGAAACACTCTTTCAGTTTCTCAACGGCGGAAACCATCAAGCCTTGCCTCTAAATGGCATCTGGAAGTTTGTTCTCTATCTGGCTGGAGGCAAAGTCCTGGACTCGACCTTATGGCTCAAAAGGAAACCAAGGACCACCGGCCACAGCCTGTTCAGAGAACATCGAGAGATGTTCTATGGTTTAGCGCGCCAGCCTAAACACGGAGGTCTCCTAACGATTCTCGAGTCCAAAGACGCAAATTTCAGAACTTTCGCTTCCTCGGGTTCCAGCCATGATTTCAATTGGCTCAGTCTTACCCTACAAAGCGGTCAAGAGCTGGCCGCCGCTCTCAATGAGTTTAAGCCACCCAAAGCTTCCGTTTGAAATCATGAAGTTTCCGATGGCGTCCCAAGCCCTCACTCAATCAGGAAGGACGGCCCTGACAGGCGGCAGTCATCTCCTCGGCCAGGCTTGCACCGGTCATCTGGGCAAGCTCTTTGGCTAGCCTATGGGGCCGAGTACTCTTGATATTGAGCGTCATATCCCAGTCTTCAGGCGGACCTCTGGGGAACTCAGTGTAGCAGGGAAACCTAGATGACAAGATTCAAGAGTTGCGGGTCACGCTCACTCGCGGTCCGAGTCTTCATCCAAAATGGTCAGGGACAAACTTACCGGAGGACTCAGTTGCCGGGGTTTACGGGGTTGATTCACTCAACCTCCGGAAATCTGCCGAAGCCCCCTTCATTCACGCAAAGACAAGCTCGCTGCTCGATAGAGTAGAGGAGAGCAGACTAGTGCTCTGTCAAGCTTAAGTTTGCGGGTTGGGGTGGAGAGGCCGGGTACCCACAAAGTGGGTGTCTGAGAAAATCAATTCGAGGGCCGGGGACCCGGAACGGGTGCCGGGTTGTACGTAACCGAGAATTGATGAAATCAGGATTGATGGATCTCCGGCCCAACCCCAATTCTTAGGTTTGACAGCCTCCTAGGGTTAGACAAAACGCCTCCGCGGTCTTACCGCTCGTGTTCCAAGGCTCTTGACATCAAGACAGCCGTGAACTTCGAATGGCTTTAGACTCACGAAGTGATCGGCGGCGACCTCTCAGAGTGCCGAGCGCTAGCAGAATTCCACTTAAGGCGGAGCAGCCGGCGAGGAAGCTGAAGATGAGCAACAGCATCGTCCTTGCTGGACCAGCAAAATTAAAAAAGTGGGCGTTTCTGATCCAAGACGTCTGCTTGGAAGGTGGAGGAGCAGGCCTCACCTCCCCTGTTTGAGCGTCGACTAGAAAGCCCCCGTACTTTCCGAATGCCCGATAGATGGGATTCTGACCCCGTTGCTCGAGATTAAGAGAAGTGAGCTGAGACTCTATGCCCAGGAACTCATCTACCGCCTGAATGGCCTGGACAGGAGAGACCAAGACTCTCTGACGCTCGATGATCGCATAGGGCTCACCCTCGCGCATCTCCGGTGGAAGGGCCAAAAGAAAGCCGCTCAGGCTCCAAGAAAACACCGGAATACTGACCGCCAAGCCCAGCCACAGATGGACGCGGCGGATCCAACCTTGAGATTTTCGTCCCACCTCAAGTCCTCCTTGGCAACGATCCGAGGAGACCTGTATTGGTCTGAAGTCTGGAAGACAAGCCTCGAAGCAGCCCGAAGGGGATAAGATTGGCAAAAAGATGAGATGTCGTCACAATGATACCGCTTGCTGGCTAGACGCTAGCTTGACGTTGAGGCGAAAGTCAATCGAAACAAGACCTGGTCTCGCGACCCGCAAGCCCCTGACAGCCAGGAAAAATCCTTGCTCAGAGCTGGACCCCTAAGGCTCCAGCCCAAGTTCGCGCAACCGCTGAGCTAAACGCTCCGCCTTCTCTTCAGCCAAGAGAGCCCGTTCACGCTCCCGGCAAGCTGATTCTCGTTCCTGTTCAGCCTTCTCACGCTCGACCTCGGCTTTCTCGCCTCCGGTGAGGAGTAGTTCTCCTTGCTCGTCCAAGAAGCGCAACCAGGTGGCCTCCACTTCGTCGAACATTCCGGTCCAGGCGGTCAAGCCCAGGCCGAGTTGAGGGATAAAGCGGGGGTTGGCAAACTCCACGTAACGGCAGCCCTCCAACTGATAGACCCGCAGCAGTCTGGAACCAAGCTGAGAGAAGGGGTCGTAAATGGCGTAGTAGGGGATGCGGATTCGCTGATAGATGTCGAATTTGGTGGTCTCTTCACCGCCTTTGGTGTTGGAAACGATCTCCACCACTAGGTCTGGCACCTTGCCATAGAGCCAGGTGAAGATCGACCGGCTCTCTTTATCTTCTGTCACCGGGCGTGGCTCGACATCCTTGAGCAGCATGAAGTCCGGCACCACCGGAGTCTTGTCTTGGCTATTGGAGAAAAGCCCCACATCGGACAGGGCTTCAAAGGGCTTACCCTGCTCCCAAGACGTGAAAAGGATATGAGGCAGCAGGCGAAACTGCCGCTCTGAAAATCGGCTATCCACCGGTCGATCGTCCTCGGTGATCATCTCGGACAAATCCGGAGAGAGGGGCGGTTCGAAGACTTCGAGATGCTGTTCGGGCATGGTCATAGCTTAACACAATATTCCTTGAAGGAGGATCTTAGTGCTCCCAGCTTCTCGGGGCGGAGATCCGCTCCTCAAAGCTTAGTAGTTCGAGTTGAACAGCCTATGACCATCAGGTTGAAAGGGTGTTACGTTTTCCTGAAAAGGGGCTGCTTACTCAACGCACAGAAGTATATAACGAGCGTCGAGCTTTATCCGAGGACGAAGTGCTTCCACAGCGGAGGGAGCACAAAGTATAAAAAGAGAACCCCTACCACCAAGCAACCGGCACTCCGTTGCTGATCTCCTGCTTGATAGCTTCGCTTGGCCGTATTCGGGCGCCTACCAGTCGCAAGCATGGCGGAAAACCCGAGCATGGCACCAAACATAGCCCCACTTTGGGCTTCAGACTCGTCATGCACAAACAAGCTGAGGTAGTACAGTGAAAAGGACGTGACCGCTCCAACAAAAAAGGCATTAAGGATCCAGCCGGTCCAACTGGTGTCGTCAAAGGGAAGCGGAATTTTGAACATACCTTAGTGCTACTCTGTGATACGGTTAAGGTCCCCCGAACAAGGCTCTAGGACCCCTCTACTTCTTGGTTCGTCCCTCGAGGATGCGCAAGAAGGAGCGGGTTTCGAGCTCTTCCTTGGTCAGGCTGGTGGCCGCTGTGACTTCCTCTTCGGTGACCGCTCCCGAGTTGATGGCCTTCAAGAAAAAGTTCAGCAGGCCCTGACCGGTGGCGGCGTCGTCAAAAACGTCTCCCACCAAGGTGGCCTGGGCCGCTTTTTCCACAAAGTTTTTCAGTCGCTCCCCGGCCGAGTCCATGCCTTCCAAGAAGAAGGCGTAGATGGCGGCGTAGCGGGTGGGCAACTGGGCCGGATGCAGATCCCAGCCCTGGTAGTAGGCCTTCATCAGCGAAGCCTGAACGTGCAGATAATGCAGGCCCCAGGCATTGCGCACGGCGTCGGCGTTCTCTTCCTCTTGCTCCGGGGTTAGGTCTCCTTTGTGGGGAGGCACCGGGAGGACGTTGGTGGCCCCATCGGAGATCCAAATGCCGGTGCCGGCAAGTGCCACCTGCATGACCGAGCGAGCAAAATCGCAGGCGTGGTGCAGCATGTCCTGGTATTCGGCGGTGATCTGGCACTGGGCGGTGTAGTCATAGGTGCCAAAGTGGGCCCCCCGACAGCGACCTCTCAACGAGGCCACCATGCGCTGCAACGGCACCGCACCCTCGGAGTTGAAGATCGACTGGGGAGTTTCGATCATCAACTCCACCTGGAAGGTGTGCTCGGGCAGCTTCAACTTTTGCTCGAGTAATTCCAATAAACTGGCCAGAGCCGAGGCCTGCTCGGGCACGGTGATCTTGGGGAGAGTGATGTAGAAAGGCTGAGGAATCTTGCCCCCGGTGGCTCGATGGAGGGCGGTGACGAAAATGTCCAAAGTTCGAATGCTGCGGGCCTTGAGTTCTTCGTTGAAGGGCTTCAAACGGATCCCTATGAAGGGCGGAAGGGTGCCTTCTTTATGGCCCTTGGCCACCGCTTCGGCGGCGGCCACGGCGTGACCGTCTTCCTCCTCATCGGGACGATTCCCGTAGCCGTCCTCGAAGTCGATGCGGAAGTCTTCCACTGGCTCCGACTCCAGCTTGGCCACCACTCGAGAGTAGACTTTCTCACAGAACTCTTCGTCGTATTCGTGCAGAGGATCGATGAAGTCCATGAAGTCCAAAGCCGAATCAGAATAGGTCTTCAGGGTTTCCAGAGCGCTTTTGCCCATGCGCACCGTGCGATCGTGACGAAAAAGCTGGGCTCCTCCATACACCGTGTGAACCGGCTGTCGGTCGGGGATCTCACCGGGGTAAAGGCTGGTGAAGGTGCGATTGGCAACCTTGAGTTGCTCGAAAATCTGCTCGGTGTCAATGTTCTGTAGGGTGGTGGATACGGCGGTTTGGCTCATTGATGGTTCTCCAAGTTTTTCACGAAGTCGGCGGCCAAGTTCTGAGCCACCTTGAGTCGATATTCTCCAGTAGAACGAATATCGTCGATCGGGGTGATGTCCCTGGCCACCAGGGCTTTCACCTCATCAGGTCTGATAGCTGCAGCCTCGGCCAAAGTCCTGCCCACTAGGGCAGACTGCAAGGACTGGCAGAGCATCACCGTGGGTCCCACGCTCCCCAAGGCGATCCCGGCTTCCACGATCTTGGGGCCCTCGGTGACCACCGAACCGGCGAAGCAGACCTTGCTGATGGCCTGGGCTTTTCGGGTTCCCACCTTGCGGTAGGAGTGGATTCGGCCGGCTTTTCTGGGAATCCGCACTGCCCGGATCAACTCGTCGGGCTTGAGGTCCATCTTTTTGTAGTCCAAAAAGAACTCCGAAAGCGGCAAGGACCGATGGCCGGCCTTGGAGACTAGGTCGATGACCGCTCCGTAGGCCAAGAGGGCCGGCGGAGTGTCGGCAGCGGGCGAAGCGTTGCCGATGTTGCCGCCGATGGTGCCTCGGTTCTGAATTGCTCCAGCGCCGCTTTCGGCGGCCGCCTGGCAAAGCATGGGGAACTCCCGTTGCAGGTCCGGGTGGTAGCGCACGTCGGTGTAGGTAGCCAGGGACCGAATCTCTACTTCGGTGGGGCGCACTTCGATGCCGCGAAGCTCGTCGAGGGTGTGGAGCGACAGAAAGTTTTTGTAGGGCTGGTGGCCGGCATTGAAGACCACCATAAGGTCGGTGCCTCCAGCCAGGGGTCGGAAGTGACCCGGACGCTCAGACATTGCCGCCAGAGCCTGGTCTAAGCTGTCGGGGACCTCGATGTCGTAGTCGGGAACGTAGGCCCTCATGCCGTCACCTCCCGGCCGGTGGACAAGATTCCCTGGGCCACCGCCTCCTTGGCCGACTCGGCCACCGCATCGAAAATCTTCTTATAGCCGGTGCAGCGGCAAAGATTGCCCCCCAGGCCATCCTGAATCTCAGCCAAGGTGGGTTCGGCGTTGCGCTTCAAGAGGCTGATGGCGGCCATCAGCATACCCGGGGTGCAGATCCCGCATTGGGCTCCGTTATGCTCCAGGAAGTTCTTCTGCAAGATGGCTCCCAAAGGATCCCCAGAGAGGCTCTCCACGGTGATCACCCTAGCCCCTTGGGCCTGGGCGATGGGAACCAGGCAACTGTTCACCACCACTCCATCCATAAACACCGAACAGGTGCCGCACTCGCCCTCGCCGCAGCCCTCTTTGGCTCCGGTGAGTTCCAGGTCTTCGCGAAGAACGTCCAACAGGCGGCTGGCCGGATAGGCCTCCACCGTTTTCGATTCCCCGTTGACGGTCAGGGAATAGGTTTTCTTGGCCACGGGTTTAGACTCAGACACCGGCTGCCTCCATCTCTTTCATCAGGATCTCTGGGGTGGCGGGAATCTGGTTCACCGACACTCCGGTCGCGTCTTCGATGGCGTTCAAAATAGCCGGGGCTGGACCATCGATGGGTAACTCACCCACACCTTTGGCCCCTTGAGGCCCTCCGGCGTAAGGTTTCTCAGCAAACAGCACCCGAATCACCGGCAGATCCACCGACGTGGGCATGATGTAGTTGGTCATCTGATTGTTGACGATTTTGCCGTTCTGATACACCACCTGCTCGGACAAAGCCCAGCCGATCCCCTGGGCTACCCCCCCTTGAACCTGGCCTTCAGCCATAATCGGATGGACCACCTTGCCGATCTCCTGCAGGGCTACAAAATCGTCCACCCTGGCTTCAAAGGTTCGGGTGTCGTAGCTCACTTCGGCCACATAGATGGCCCAGCCATAGGAAGCGTACGCATCTCCTTTGTAGGTCTCGTCAGACCAAACGATGTTGGCCGGCTGCTGGTACTGGGAATAGCGACGCAGCTTACCGTGCTCTTTGACGTAGCGCTTGCAGCTTTCCGCGAACTGCTCAGGAGTGTAATCCTCATTGAGGTCGGCCTCCTGAACCAGGGTCTGTTTTAGGGCCAGAGCCGCGGTTTGGATCAATTTGCCCACCACCATGCAGGTTCGCGAGGCCACGGTTGGTCCGCTGTTGGGCACGTCTTGAGTGTCGGGCTGAGCCACTTCCAGCATGTCGTAGGGTAGGTTCAGTTGGTCGGCCACGATCTGGCTGAAAATGGTTTTGGTGCCCTGGCCTATTTCGGTGGAGGCGGCCAGAACCCGGACTTTGCCTTCGGCCGTGCCCTCAACGCCGGCGATGGAAGCCATCTTCTGTTCTCCCCCGCCGGTGAAGCCCGAACCGTGGAAGAAGGCAGCGATCCCCATCCCTTTCTTGATGGGAGACCCGGGATTCTCTTGGGCAAAGCGCTTTCTCTTGGCGTGGTAGTCCGCCGCCTCCAGGGCCTGGTCCATGAGTTGGTTCATGTCTACCCGGTCGGAGACCACCTGTCCGGTGGCGGTGAGCTCGCCGTCCTTGAGGAAGTTGCGGCGCCGAAACTCTTCTGAGGATAAGCCCACGGTTTTGGCTACTTTCTCCATATGGCGCTCTAGGGCAAAGAAGCTCTGGGGGTTGCCGAAGCCTCGATAGGCTCCGTGGGGAGGGTAGTTGGTGGCCACCGCTCGACCCAGGATCTTGATGTGCTCACAGAAATAGGGCCCGGCGGCGTGGATGGACCCTCGGGAGAGCACCACAGGACTCAGCGTCATGTAGGCCCCTCCATCCAGGACGAAGTCCACCTCCATAAAGACCAGCTTGCCGTCTTTGGTGACTCCGGTGCGGTGGATAGTCCGGGAGGGGTGGCGCTTGGTGGTGGCGGCCAAGTCTTCTTCCCGGTCGTAGACCACTTTGACCGGTTTCCCAGATTTCTTGGCCAGCAAGGCGGCGTGAGCGGCGATGATGGTGGGATAGTCCTCTTTGCCGCCGAAGCCTCCGCCGGTTTCGGTTTGGATCACCCGGACCTTCTTCTTGGGCAGGTCGAAGATGGCGCACAAAGCCGGATGCACATAGTAGGGGCACTGCATGGATCCCCAAACGGTGACCCCCTCTTCGGGGTCATACTGGGCGATCATGCCGTTGTTCTCGATGTAGAGTTGCTCCGAGGCTCCGGTGAAGTAGGTGCCTTCTACGATAAAATCGGCCTGAGATTCGACGGAAGCGGGGTCTCCTTTTTCGATGCGGATGGTCTTGAAGGTGTTGTCCTCACCCCAGATCACCGGGGCCTTTAACAGGGAGTGCTCGATGGTCAGGATGGGATCCTCAGGGGTGCACTCTAGGGTGATCTGAGTGCGGGCTTTGCGAACCATATCCTTATCCGGATGGGCGATGAGCACCACCGGTTCGTGCACATGGTTGATCACCTTATGGGCTAAGACCGGCTGATCGCCCACAAAGAATTTGGTGGAGTTCTCACCCGGGATATCCTCGGCGGTGACGATGGTGAACTCTTCCCAAGGAATTCCCTCTCCGTAGTGGATCTTCAGAATCTTTCCCCGAGGGATCTCGCTGCGGATGGTCGCTCCGTGGAGCATCCCTGGAAAGACCAGGTCATCCACATAGCGGGCCTGACCGGTGACTTTTTCCCAACCTTCTTTTCGCGGGACCGACGTCCCCACACACTGAACTGCCATCGGGGAATGTTTGGTCTGCAACGGTTAGGTTCCTTGTTGCAAATCTTTTGAGGGCGAGACTGGCACTCTGCTGCGCAAAACGGGTCCAGGACCCCGGAAAAGAACTTGACCTGGACTAGAAACGGAGATATTCTTGAACTGTGACTACAAGACCTACAAATAAGAGTTTGGCTTACGGAGTTCGTGAGGCGAAAGCTCGACTGAGCGAACTCCTTTCGGTGGTTCGGGAAGGGACAGAGGTGGTGATCACTCATCACGGCAAGCCCGTAGGGAAATTGGTCCCAGTGGACCCCGAGGACTTCACCCTCGAAGACAGGTTGCTCCGCCTGGAGCAATTGGGGGTTCTTGAAGCCGGGACTAGGGCAGATTCTTCCACTCTTCCTCCCCCTGTTGTGGTGCCGAACTCGGCAGCCCAATCCGTCCTGCAAGAGCAACGGAGCGACTAAAGTGAGCCTTGTCCTCTACTGGGACACGTCTGCCGTCCTTTCAGCCCTTTTGCAAGACGGACATACCCTCAAGGCCCGAGCTTGGTTGGAACCGACCAATGTGCACCTGATGTCAAGTCTGACGGGAGCCGAATTCCACGCCTGTGTGGCCAGATTAGGAAGGGACGGACACCTGACCCCAGCCCAAGAAGAAACCCTTCTGGCCACACTTGAAAAAGGGCCTTGGCGCCGGGTGGCTTTGACTCCGGACTGGAAATATTTTCGTCAGGGCGCAAGCAAAGATAGGCTTCGCGGAGCCGATCTGTGGCATTTAGCCCTAGCCTCCACCTTGTGCCGAGAACTCCCTACTCTCAAGCTTCTGACCTATGATCAAGGGCTACAAAATGCCGCTCTTCGAGTGGGGTTGGGGCTGTCGTAAGCCCAGTTTTTACCTTGACCCCCCCTGGGTCGCGAACTCGATTAGGATTCAAAGAACTCTTTCCAATCGCGATCGGCTCTTTCAATGAAGAGAACGGCAATCCCATCGACTGTGAGCTGATAGGCCAGCAAACTCGGGCCAACGGGCCAAAAGCGAATGCTCTCGTCTGAGGTGATATCGTCGCGAATATGACCTAGTGCTCTGTCAAGCTTAAGATATTGGGGTTGGGCCGACGATTCATCAATTTTTGCTTCATCCATTCTCGGTTACGTACAACTAGGCACCCGTTCCGGGTCCCCGGCCCTCGAATGGATTTTGCCAAACACCCACTGCGCGGGTACCCGGCCTCGTCAACCGAACCCGCAAATTTAAAATTGACAGAGCACTAGCCCGGGGTGCTCAGCTAATCGTTGACAAGCATTCTCGATTTTCTCAAGAACCGCTCCGACAGTATCATATTCGAAACGGGACTCGACATACTCCAGGATAGAAAAGAGGCCCGCTTGGGCCTTCCTGGTGAGCTTATAGGACTTCACCCTTCAGGATCCTTGAAGTTTGGCTTTCAATTCTGCGAAAAACGAGGGACCGTCCTCGACTCTTCCCTCCCGCAAGTCGCTGAGACCTTCTTCCAAAGCTCCTTTCAAAAAGGACAGTGAGGCTTCTTTTTGTTCCTCTTGGAGCCTGAGTAACCGAAGTCCCTCTCTCACAACCTCACTCTGATTGTTGTACATTCCAGACTCTCCTCGATCCACCGTCTAAAGCGAAGTCCGAGGGCGCAGAGGCGCCGCAGAGACAAGGAGGTGAGCCGGTTTGAGCGGAGGCGTAGCAGCGCTACGTTGAGCATCAAACTGGTGAAAACGACGCAGTCTCTGTGGATGGATCTGCGCCCGAAACGAGTTTTAGACGGTGGGTCGAGGACTCTACACGGTCCTTGACAAATCGCTCTAGCTCAGGCGTCAGGTTGACATTCCCTCTGAAATTTTAAATGGGAGAAAAACCCTTGTCAATCTTTGACAACGCCTCGGGTAATCAAATCCACTGATCATGACCACGAGCCGAAGATTCAGACAAAAGGATTTCTCTTGGCACACAGGGGATCTCGATCTTTATCTTTCCTTAATGGCTCGACGATTCTTCTTTATCCGCTCCTAACGCTCAACCGGCTATGCTGACTGAGTGCCAAGATTCAGAAAGAGATTCGTCCGATTCGATCTGCGACTGCCGAGGTGGCTTTCTCCTCCGCGCCTGGTGGTTCTGAGCTTTCTGTTGGCCATTCTCCTGGGAGCTTTTCTCCTAGTCATGCCCTTTAGTGGTGCGGAAGGCTCCATTGGTTGGCTCGACGCCTTGTTTACCTCCACCTCTGCCGTATGTGTGACCGGCTTAGTAGTTCTCGACACCGGGCGAGACTTCAGCGGGTTTGGCCAAACGATGATTCTGATTCTGATTCAGTTCGGCGGACTTGGCATGATGGTCTGGTCCAGCGGGGTGGTGCTATTTCTTGGTGGCCGTTTGGGATTGCAAGAACGAGTCACTTTAAGGGCCAGCATGCCTGGACTTCAGTTGGCCGATACTGCAGGGTTGGTTCGAGGAGCTATCGTTTTCGTACTAGCCTGTGAAGGCGTTGGGGCGATCCTTTTGTGGTTGATGTGGGCACCCAGCCTGGGTTGGGGTCAAGCGCTTCCACAGGCTGTTTTCCACTCCGTCTCAGCCTTCTGCAACGCGGGATTCTCGCTTTGGGGGGACAGCCTCAGTAGAGATGTGGGGCGGTGGGATGTGAATCTCGTGGTCATGATCTTGATCATTTTAGGAGGATTGGGGTTTCTCATCTGCTTCGATCTCTGGCAAGCTCGATTGAAGAGACGTCGTCCAACCCTCCACACACGTATCGCTGTGGCCACTTCTGTGGGCTTGGTGCTTCTGGGTAGTCTGCTCTTTCTTGTTTTTGAAAGAAGCAACCCCCAAACTTTGGGGTCGCTCTCTTGGCCCGCGAAGGTTCTGGCGTCGGTTTTTCAATCGGTGACCACCCGAACGGCCGGCTTCAACACCGTGGATATCGGATCGTGCTTCGATGAAACCCTTCAAGTGATGATGTTCTTGATGCTGATCGGAGGTTGTCCCGGTTCCACGGCAGGCGGCTTGAAGACGACGACCTTTGCCCTGCTTCTGATCGCGATCTGGAACTATCTTTTGGGGCGACGGGAAGCCACATTCTGTGATCGGAAGATCCCCGAAGAGCGCATCATCCAGTCTCTTGCCATCCTAGGTATTATGGGAGCCTTGGTCTGGGTGGGAAGCACCGCATTGAGCGCCACCCTTGAGACGTTAGCACTGGAGAACCTTTTTGAAGCCGTTTCCGCCGTGGCCACCGTCGGCCTCTCTACGGGAGTCACCGCAGAGCTTCAACCTTTTGGAAAACTTGTCATCATCGGACTGATGTTTGCCGGCCGAGTTGGGCCCCTGACTCTCGCGGTCGCCTTGATCGACCGCAGTCGACAGAAAAGTCCGTTCAGATACGTGCGAGAGGATGTGAGCGTAGGATGAAAAAGCGAAAATCTCAAGTTTTGGTTGCAGGCTTGGGCCGCTTCGGACAGAGTGTGGCCCTAACCCTCATCGATTCGGGGGTGGAAGTCTTGGGGATCGATAATCACGAGGAGCGAGTAGCCGAAGTGGCCCAAAAGTTGACTCACTCCGCGGTTGCCGACACCACCGAAATGCGAGTCATAGAAGCTTTGGGTATCCCGGATTTCGATTCGGTGGTATGCGCCATTGGCACCGATCTTGAAGCCAGCTTGATGACCACAATGTTACTCAAAGAGTGCGGAGCACGATTCTTGACCGCTAAGGCCACCACCGAGATGCACGGGAAACTCTTGACCAAGATCGGGGCCGACCGGGTGATCTTTCCCGAGCGTGAAGTGGGAGCACGTGTGGGGCGGGATTTGGCTGCCACCAACGAGTTTGTCGAAGTGGTGCCCTTGAGCCTTCAAGAATCCATGTTCGAGCTTCAAGCGCCCAATGATTTTTGTGGTCGCACCATCAAGGAACTCGACCTCCGTCGAACATTGGGGCTCAACGTTATCGCCTTGAGACGTGCCGAGGACACCGTGGTTTCTCCAGGTCCAGATGAGGTTGTCCGCAGAGGCGATTTGATGTTCGTGGTGGGAAATAAAGAGCGGGCCAAGGAAGCCCTTGAGGAGCCCGATGAGGACTCGTAGATTATGACTGTCGCGATTCTTGTTGAAAGGCGAGGATCTCGAACTCAGGATGAACCGATGCTGACCTGGCCAACCGTGAGGCCCTATCTGTTTGCCATCTTGCTGGTAGGTTTTGCCACCCTGGTTGGGGAGCCTCTGAGGGGGATTCTCAACCCTACCAATAAAGTGATGCTGTACCTAGCCGCTGTGGTCACTACGGCGTATTTTTGGGGCCGAGGTCCTTCAAACTTGGCCGCGGTTCTCTCGGTTCTAGCCTTCAACGTCTTTTTTGTGCCCCCAACGTTTACGTTCGCGGTCCAAGACTGGGAATACCTGATCACCTTCTTAGGACTTCTGCTGACCGGCCTATTGGTCAGCCAACTGACCGCCATAGCCAAACAGCAAGCCATCAGCGCTCAAGCCCGCGAGGAGGACGCGTTGACTCTTCTGGCTCTAAGTCGGGACCTAGCCAAGGCAGAAACCGAAGAAGAACTCTTAACCACTGCCGGGCAACACCTTGATAGGCGGTTCGGTGAGATCAGAATCAGCTTGAAGGGTAAGGGAGAGCAACTCCCGGAGAAAGAGAGTTCCTACCAATGGCACAAACTCAAGGGCCCCACTCAGGAACTGGGACAGGTCGGGCTTACCCAACCAACCTCTCCCCGAGACCAGCGCCGCTCACAGCTCCTGGAAGCCATACTCAACCAGGTTTCGGCCGCCCTCGAGCGCAGAGCATTCAGTGAGAAAGCCCAACAGACCGAACTTCTCGAGGCTTCGGAAGAATTGCACCGGGCCTTGCTCAACTCCATATCCCACGACCTGAGAATTCCTCTGGTTTCTATTCGAGGTGCTCTGACCAGCCTTGAAGATCGAGATATCAATCTGAGCGACGAAGCTCGCCACAGTCTCCTGGCTAACGCGCTTTCTGAAACCGATCGTCTCAACCGCTTGGTGGGCAACCTCTTGCAGATGACTCGCTTGGAGTCCGGTCATCTCACTGTCAAAGCTATTCCCTGTGACTTGGAAGACCTGATCGTTACAACCTTAGCGAGCTTACACGATCACCTTCTGGGGCGAGAAGTCGAGGTAACTCTGCCCCCTGAACTTCCCTTGGTCTTGGCAGACTACGTCTTGATTCAGCAAGTCTTGACCAACCTACTTGAAAACGCCCATAAGTACAGCCCGGCGGGACAGCCTGTAGAGATCGCCACTCGGCTTCTTGGAGACGGGATAGAAGTCGAGATTCTCGACTGTGGCGATCCTCTCGACGAGGAGCACCAGGCTTGTCTGTTTCAACGTTTTCAGAGAGGCAGAACCGACCATCCGGGCACGGGCCTCGGTCTTTCCATCGCTAAAGGCCTGGTGGAGGCCCACGGGGGTCAGGCTGGATATCGGCGCTCAAAGGACCACAGGAACGGGTTCTTTTTCACACTGAGTAAGGCAGAAGAGGTATGACCGAGACCTTGCAGCCAAGGATTCTTGTTGTCGACGACGAGCCAGCGGTTCGACATCTGCTGAAGAACTGTCTTGGGAGCGCCAGTTACCAGGTTTTTGAGGCCGGCACCGGGCAGCAGGCTGTCGATTTGGTGCGGACGAAGCACCCCGACTTGGTGGTCCTCGACCTTGGTCTCCCTGACCTCAGTGGGTTCGAGGTGGCCAGAATCCTGCGAGAGTGGAGTGCGGTTCCCATCATCGTCTTGAGCGTGAGGAACGCCGAGGAGGACATTGTCAAAGCCCTTGATTGCGGCGCTGATGACTATTTGAACAAACCTTTCGGAGTCCGGGAACTGCTGGCCCGTATTCGTGCTGCCTTGAGACGCGGCGAGGGCTTAGGACAGAGCAAAGACGAGATTTTTCAAAGTGGACCCCTCATGGTAGACCTCTTAGCTCGACAGGTGAGCGTCAATCACCATTCGGTTTCTCTCACCCCTACCGAATACGACTTGCTGAAGGCTTTCGTTCGAGATGCCGGGCGGGTGCTCACCCATTCTCATCTGCTGCGAGCGGTCTGGGGGAACGGGTTCTCCGAAGAGATCGGACTGCTCAGAGTCAACATCAGCAACCTGCGGCGGAAACTGGGTAAGTCGTCCTCTCAGCATCAACTGATAGTGACAGAACCGGGAGTCGGCTATCGCTTGTGCCTGCTGCCGCCGGCATCAGCCTAGATTGCTTGAGCCACCAAGCCGAAGTCTCGCTGCCATCGCACAGGTTGCTCAGTCTGGGTTCAAGTAACGCCTATTTCGTGCCTGAGAATGACGCCACGAGCCAGCTCAATGTTAAGGTCCTCGAGGTTCATTCGTATAGGTGAGTGATGAGAGTTGAACAAGGGGATATTGAGGAGTTGTTTCGGACCCACCGGGAACGCTTGACGGGATTCTGCTCGAAGTTTCTGGGGAGCCGTCAAGCCGCCGAGGATGTGGTTCAAGATGTCTTCTTGGAGGCTTGCTCGAAACCGAATACTCCAATCACGTTGGCCTGGCTCTGTGCTTGCGCTCGCAATCGCTGCATCGACCTTCATCGCCGTCGAGGCTTGTGGGATAAGCTCAAGACCTGCCTTGTCTCACCTCAGTCTAAACCGAGTTTCGAGAAGCATCTGGTAGAAAGGGAGTTGGGTTGGAACCTTCTGTCCGCTCTGCCGGAGAAGATGCGCACGTCTTTAGTCTTGAGAGCCTATATGGGTATGAGTTATCAGGAAATTTCGGAGGTTCTGGAGATCACCCCAGAATCCGTCGGAGTTCTTCTGAGTCGAGCAAGAAAGCGAGCTGGTGAATTGATGCAACAGGAGATGAATAAGACGTGAAGGACCGCTGTCCCGAAGAAAAGACCCTTTCCCAGTTTTACGATGGCGAACTCCAAGACGAAAGGCTGGGATCTCATATTGAAATTTG
>JBJHCR010000052.1:16651-25768 GCA_050486105.1 Vulcanimicrobiota bacterium | reverse complement strand
TAGCCAAGATTGATTTCCCCTCCCGAGGTCCTTCGGGACTTTTCCAAGGGGACGGGCTCACCCAGGTTTCTTCTTTGTATCAGAGTTCCGCGAAAGCCCGTCCCCGTCAGACCGCGAATCGTGCGCGCACCCAGCTTCCGCTCCATAGTGATCGGCTTACGCCGCGCCCCGGCCGGGTGGGGCTAGGGGGCGCGAAGCGGGGCCGGTGTAACTCGTTTGCACCAACTTCCCAGTGAGGCTTAAGGTTTCTCGTTTAGGGGGGGCTTTCCTCTGGTCGTCTTGCTCAGTTTGGTCGCTTGCGTTCTGTTGGTTATACCCGTCACCGTGTTTGAATGGAGTTAATTCACGCCCGGGGCACCGAAGCGACGCCGGTACTCTCGTGGAGAGAGCCCGATGATGCGGCGAAAGATCTTGCGAAAGGCACCCGGATCCTCGTATCCCACTCTCCAAGCGATCTCGTTGATGCTATCGCGGGAGAACTCCAAGGCTTCTCTAGCCTTGCCTACTCGTAAGCTCTGCACATACTCTGTGGGCTTGAGGCCGGTGGCCTTCTGAAAGCGCCTAAGGAAAGTGCGCTCGCTCATCTGGCTGCGCTCGGCCAGGGCGCCCACGCTTTGAGTTTCGGCATAACTTTGCTGGAGCCAGTGCTGCACCTGGAGTACGATCTCGTCACCATGATCGAGTGGGGGAGTAAAGGTGCTGTAGAAGCGTTGCTCGCGTCTAGGTGGATCGACCAGCAATAGCCGAGCCGTTTCCAGCATCACCCGGGGACCTGCGAATCGATCCACCAGATGGAGAGAGAGATCCACCCAGGCCATGACCCCTCCGGCGGTGATGATGTCGCCCTCATCGACGAGCAACCGATCGCTGTCCACCTTGACCCTCGGGTGGCTCTCCGCCAATTGAGGAGCATAGAGCCAATGAGTGGTGCATCGACGGCCGTCGAGTAGGTCGGCAGCGGCCAGGACGAAGGCACCCCAACAAACAGAGCAGACCTGCCCACCTTTTCCGTGCTGTTCCTTGAGCCACTGCAAACAAGGCTTCATCTTGGGCAGACTTGGCACTCTCTCCATGGTTCCAGGTACGATGATGGCATCGGGACGGCTAGCAGTGCCCGGTTTGCTATCGAAATCGCAGACAAGTTGCTCGCCTTCCATTCGCCAGCGGGTCACGCGAAATTCGGAGTCTCCGCTCTCTGAGGCTACCAAGAAAAGGTCCGTCATTCCATACAAAGCCGCCTGCTGGGAACCGGGATAGTTGAGTAATCCGATTTCTGTCACTTTTGCCTCGATCTGTGTCAGTTTTCCCCATTCCGGGGCCCTGAGGAATGGTGTTTAATTCAGCTATGGGGTTCAAACACCTACAACAACCGACACGGAGGAATGAAAAATGGGAATTGTCAAAGCCAAAGACGGAGCAGAGATTTTCTACAAGGATTGGGGCAGCGGACCGGCGGTAGTCTTCAGCCACGGATGGCCTCTCAATGCCGACTCTTGGGACGAGCAGTTGGTTTTTCTGGCCCAAAACGGTTATCGGGCCATCGCCCACGACCGTCGTGGTCACGGGCGCTCCAGCCAAAGCTGGGAGGGCAACGAGATGAATACCTACGCCGACGACTTAGCGGCCTTAGTGGAGCAATTGCATCTTGACAATGTCGTCCACGTGGGTCATTCCACCGGAGGAGGAGAGGTAGCCCGCTACATCGGACGCCACGGTACCGACAAAGTGGCCGGAGCCGTCCTTCTGGGGGCCGTGCCACCCTTGATGCTCAAGACCGAGAGCAATCCGGAAGGCTCGCCGATGGAGACTTTCGACGCTATCCGAGAGGGAGTCAGCAAAGACCGCTCCCAGTTCTACTACGACCTGACCACCCCGTTCTTCGGCAGCAATCGTGGCAGGGAGGTCTCCGAAGGAACTCGGCGTCAGTTCTGGCTGATGAGTATGCAGACCGGCTTAAAAGCGGCTCTCGACTGTATTCGAGCTTTCTCGGAGACGGACTTCACCGAAGACCTCAAAGCCTTCGATATCCCCACTCTCTTCATCCACGGCGACGATGACCAGATCGTTCCTATTGAAGCTGCCGCCCTAAAAGCTCACGAACTGGTCAAAGGTTCCGAACTGAAGGTTTACAAGGGAGGGGACCACGCCCTAGCTGTGACCCATCGCGACCGCTTCCACGAAGACTTGATGGGCTTCTTGAAGGGCTTGTCGGTGGGAAAACCTCCGGTCGAGGGGCTCCTTCTCCAAAGCAAATAGGCCACTGGGATGTAATCTGCCTCTCAAAGTGTCCCATATCACCGCTTTAATTACTTTAAGGCGGTTAGATGTGTTTACCAACATGAGAGGCAGCCACCTTATGAGAATCAAGAGCCTTCATCAGGGCCCCATTGGCAGCGGGACTACCTCTCTAAGATATCCCGGATGGAGGCTGCCAGTTCACCGATTTTCCAGTCGTTGCCAGAGAGAACGAAAACGAGTCGTCCCTCGGCATCGATCAGACCGGTCCGCAAGCCGAAGCCGTTACGTCCCCGTTCAAGTCCTGCAGCCTCTTAGTGTCTGCCTCATCGAAAGCGCCGTTCGAGACGAAGGACCTCGTTTTCTGGCAAGCCTCTCCGCACCAAGGGCTCCTAGCCTGATTCTTCACGTCTTCTCGCCCGCGATCAGCCATCATGGTCGCCGCCATGGGCCGCTCTCCATACGAAACTATGCCCTCTTTTGAGAAATTGGATATTCCATTTTTAAAAAAAATATCTAAATGGACATACCTTTGTAAGTTTGTTTTTAGGATCTTGATTTACATTGGTCTCAGAAAACAAAACAGGAGCCCATTATGAACATCCACTCTGCAAGACCTCACCTCGCGCAACCACCTTGCCCTACCATCAGACCTGGCCACCCGGACTGGGAGAAAGCCTCCAAAGGTTTTAACGCCCGCATCTCTCATCGCGGGGAGGAGCCGGATCTCATCTCCTTTCCTCGCGATGAGACGGAGATCGCCGGAACTCTGGATTGGGCTCGTAAGACCGGCACTGAGTTTCGTATTCGCTGCGGAAGGCACTCCTACGAAGGCTATAGTTCGGTGAAGGATGGACTGGTGTTGGACGTTTCCGAACTCAATGACCTGAATTTCGAAGAAGAGAGCGGTCGGGTCACAGTGGGTGCGGGAGCGCGGGTGATGGACTTGGCGGAATTTTTGTCCGCGCGTGGTCGCGTTCTGCCCCTGCCCACCTTCCCCTCGGTGGGCATCGCCGGCGCGACCTTAGGCGGAGGGGTCGGCATGGCCAGTCGCAAACACGGCCTTACCTGCGACAACCTGGTCAGTGCTCGTGTCGTGCTGGCCGACGGTCGCCTAGTCACTGCTAACGAGGATGAAAATCCCGACCTTTTCTGGGCCCTCAAGGGGGGAGGAGGAGGGAATTTTGGGGTCGTCACGGAGTTCACTTTCGACACCCATCCGGTGGAGAACGTCGCCCTGGTTGAGGCCGAGTGGCCTTGGGAGGACTTCAATCGGGTGGTGGATGCCTGGCAGCGTTGGGCGCCCGAGACCGACCCAAACCTCACTTCGGCGCTGGCTCTCACCGCCGACGGCAAGCTCACCCTCTACGGACAGTACACCCCGGACGGAGATGAAGGAATGGATGGGGCTGGCCGGACTTTGGCTGAGCTGCTGGCTTGGGTGCCCACTGACAAGGCATCGGTGACCCCGGTTTCTCCCACGATCGCTAATCGGATACTGGGACAGCTGGGCCCCGAGGACAGCGATTGGCGCTCTGCTCTTCGAGAAGAGCAGATCTTCAAAAGCAGCTCTGCCGTGGCCCTGGAGCCCTTGCCGCCGGAGGCCATAGACACCCTTCGCCAGGCCATCGAGAATTCGCCTCGTCGACCCGGTGAGAAGAACCAGCCTGATATGGTTCAGCTCCTCTCCGGAGGAGGTCGGGCCAACAGCGTCGACCCCACAGCGACGGCCGCCTACCACCGGCAGAGCAAATTCATCCTTCAGTACGATGGATATTGGGACGACCCTGAAGATGAAGACGTCAACATCCAGTGGGTGGATAAGTTGCGCGAGGATATGCTGCCCTGGTCCACCGGCGCCTACGTCAATTATCACGACAGCCTCCTCGACGACCCACTGGTGGCCTACTACGGACCCAATCTCGTCCGCCTGGCCGAGGTGAAGAAGCAGTACGATCCGGAAAACGTTTTTCATTTCGCCCACAGCATTCCCCCCGGACTCACTTCGGAACAGAGGGAGGCCGCTCTTAGGGCAGTGAGCCCAAAGCCCGTCCGAGGGTGACCACTCCTTTGCGAATTTGTTGGGTGTTCACCCCCCCGAACCCGAGCAACAGACCCGGCCGCGCCGTCTCCTCAAGGCCGTAGTAGGAGACGGCGTTGGCCTCGATTCCGGCGGCCGCACAGCGATTCGCCGCCTCCCGATCACAACTCTTCTCAGAAAGCCAGGCTACCAGATGAAAACCTCCCTCATTCTCGGAAATTTCCAGGTCCAGTCCCTCCAGCTCCTTGACCAAGACGTGGCGCCGCTCGGCGTAAACCTCACGCATTTTCTTGAGGTGACGGGCGTAATGGCCCTCCTTCATAAAGGCACTCAGCACAGCCTGATTGTGAACCGGCAACTGCCGGTCGACCACCAGACGAGCCGCCGACAGCGGCTCCATCAGGCTCTCAGGCAGCAGCATGTATCCGAGGCGCAAAGAGGGGAACATGACTTTAGAGAAGGAGCCGAGAAGGATGACTCGCTCCTCCTTGTCCAGAGCGAGCAGCGGCTCGGGGGGGCGGGCGTGGTAGTGCAGATCCCCGTCGTAATCATCCTCGATCACAAAGCTTCCCGAGTCCGAAGCCCAGTTCAGAATGTGCAAGCGTCGGCTGAGCGACATGGTGACGCCGAGAGGAAACTGGTGATTGGGCGAGAGGCAGATAAGGCGGGGCTTGAGGTCGGTTCGGGGAACCATGCCCTGGTCGTCCACGGTGCAGTTGACAAGGTCCGCTCCGGCCGCGGAAAAGGCCGCTCTGGCTCCGAAATAACCGGGGTCCTCCAGGGCGGCCGGCTCACCTCGCTGCAAGAGGACCCGAGCGCAAAGATTCAGGGCCTGCTGGGTGCCATTGGTCACCATGATCCTTTCGGGCGGAAAGTTCAGCCCACGGGAATCCCTCAGGTAACAGGCGATCTCCTCGCGCAATGGCTCGTACCCTTGAGAATGCCCGTACTCAAACAGAGAGTTCGGGCAACGTCGCCAGATACGCCCGGCAAGCCTCGCCCAAATTTCACGAGGAAACTGGTCCACCGCAGGAAGGGCAGGGCAGAAAGCGGGGGCGTGAAAGTCGAACATTCCGGCCCTTGCCGCCGCTCGGCAGAAAGCCTGGCCGGTAGAAGACAGGCGAGCACTGGCCAGACGGGGTCGAAAGGCTGCCGGCAGATCACGACAGACGCGAGTGCCGGATCCTTGTCTCGTGACCAGGTAGCCTTCAGCTACCAGTTGACGGGTAGCGCTGAGAACCGTGGTTCGAGAGAGGCCCAGTATCTCGCTCAGATCGCGACTGGGAGGTATCAATTCATCGGCCTTCAAGCGCCTCTCGATCACCGCGCCCTTTATCTGTTCATAGAGTTGCTGAAACAGCGGCCGTTTGGCCTCGGCTTCAAGCTCTATCCAGCTCCAATCTTTCACCTGGGACGGCTTTCGCGTCGCGCCGAAAAAATCAGCTTTGAAATGAGTATCAATCGATGAACACACGTCTTATAGCTCACCGTGGGGGCCCCGTCGCCGCACCCGAGAACACCTTGGCCGCCTTTCGCCGCTCCTATCAAATTGGGCGCGCGGATTCGCTGGAACTTGACGTGGGAATGACCAGCGACGGCGTATTGGCGGTCCTTCACGACGACACCATGGAACGAACGACGAACGGCCGGGGCAGGCTGGATCAGACCCCGTGGTCAGAGGTGGCCCAACTCGATGCGGGTTCCTGGTTCGCTCCACAGTTCAAGGGGGAGCCCGTTCCTCGGCTCGATCAGGTGATGGACTGGGCCAAGGGTCGTATTCCCCTCACCTTGGAACTGAAGGCGAGTCTCCAGAGCAGGGCCGGAGTAGCTGAAGCACTGCTTCAGTTGATTGAGGAACGGGGCATGGAGAGCCAGGTCTCGGTGATCAGCTTCTCCCGACCACTGGTGGAGGAAGTGGAGCGCCTGAGGCCAGAGCTACAGACAGGCTTACTGTTTTCCGAGCGTCCCACTTTAAAGCGCGTGGCCACCGGGGTGGCGGCCGGAGTGGGGGCGGGCTTGGTCATGGCTGCGGTGGCCGGAGCCCCGCTCCTGGCAGGGCTGGGTCTCTGCCTCTTTTCAGCGGTGTCCGGTGGATGGCTCGGCAAGAAGGTGGCCGCCCGCAGGCTTCAATCTGAGGCTCTCAAGTCGGGGGTGGATACGGTTTTACCCTTCTGGATCGATGTCGATCGAGGCCTAGTGGAAAGCGCCCGCGCGGCTGGTAAAAGCGTGGTGCCTTATACCGCCAACCATCCCCGGCTGGTGAGACATCTCTTCAATCTGGGTGTCGCGGGCGTCATCACCGACGTGCCGGAGCAACAAAGCCAAGTCCCCATCGAAGAGGCCGGCAGGACTCCAGGGACAAACTTAGTCCATTCACGAAATCCGTGCTGAGCAATCCTCCGCAAACATCACCCCGGTTGGAGTGGCTAGGAACGAGCCTGCGCGAGGGCGGGACCATTTTCTTGGAGGCCATCATGCCCTTTCTTGTCGCTCTCGCTGGCTCCCAATCCGCAAGCCTTGCAAGAGAAGTATGGCATTCACTGAGAAGTGAGATCTAACCCTCTGAAATTGGGCCAATGAGGGCGTCAGTGGTGATGGAGCCCGGTGTTTCTCGATCCGGTAGATGTCCCATCGCTCATCCTGCTTTGGTTGTGTCTCAACCAAAACCCGCAAGAAGGCCTGGAAGCCAGGTGGGATTGCGGAAAGCACATCGCTTGAAAATCTAGCTCCTTTGTTCGATCCAGGTGTTCAGCATTCTTTAAGTCTTTGTCCCTATGGTCCCAGAATAACAAGAATACAACAACGGCGAGCAGAATACTGCCGTCGCAAAATATCTTAAGGATCATACTATGCTCATCTCTACTCAACACCAGGCCATCGGCCTGCCCTCGAATCGTTCGTCAAAGAATCTGGCCGACTACTCACCCGAAGGTGAATCTTTAGCCCGCCAAACAACAGACGTCTACGATCGCTCCCGCGGCGATTGGGACCAAGCCTCCCGAGTGGCAACCAAAGGTCTCAGACAGATACGCGACGACGATTTTACCACCAGCACCGAAAAGGACTTAGCCAATTTTGGAGCCAGGCTCTCGGGCTATGTCCAGGCCGATAAGTCCACCATCGCTCGAATGCAGCGTTCTGTTTTGGGCTCCATCGCCGCAGCCGTGCCGGGACCCACAGGGCAAGTTTTGGCACAGGCGGGCTTGCAGGTCATAGGCTACGGTTCCTCTGATTTCAAGACCGGCAGAACCGCCGCGAACGAGGCCCTACGAATGATTGTTTCGAGCCCACAAACCGATAGTCGAGAGAAAGATTTAGCTGTTTTGGGAATGGAGTTGGGCAACGACAAAATGCTAAACTCGGAAGCCATGGCTATGCGTCGAACTGTCTTGAACAGCTTAGCTCGGGGGGTCGGTTCGGCACCTATGCCACAGGTGTTGGCTAAGGCCACCGCTGAAGCCACCGTCTTGAATGAGTTTAGCACTTGGGGGGCGATGAATTCCGCCACTTTGAGGGGACTGCAGGAAATTCACAATCATCCCGACTCGACAAACCGCGACCGCACGGTCGCTCAAATGGGCATGCAGTTGGGCGAGGGATTGCACCCGGAAAACTCAGTTCAAGTTCGCCATGCCTTTCTCAATCAACTGGTTCAGGGGGGCGACGACAATGCATCCGCTGCCATAGCCAAGGCGGCGGTCTCGGTGGCCGGATACTACTCCGAAAGGGCCCCCTTGAGCAAGAAAATTCTCGACGCCGTGTTTGCCGAAGTGATCAGAAATCCCGAATCCACATCCGTGCAAAAAAACTATGCGCGCCGCGGTCTGTCAAATAGCGGCGACCCACTATATGCAGACATCAATAGACTTCTAGCCATGAAGGGCATAACCCGCTCCCGCTAAGTTGGAACCTTGGTGCTACTGCCCCCGCTATAGGTCCCTATTAAGCTCTAGCTTAGTGGGGGCCTAAGGCTTTGAAAGGGGTCGGCTTTTCAGCTGAAGGGGAGGTGTTCGTAGGGAATTTGGGCGCGGAGAGCATTGGGAGGGTGGAGCTGAGTTCTCGATGATCGAGGCCGTCCGGGTACCTCGCGACCGTCGTTCCACGGGTGTCGGGCGCCGCATGATGGAGCTTGCTCTATAACGTTCTCAAGAGCGCGGTTGCCGTCTGACCCCAGCTGACCATCGGCAAGAAACGAGAGGGGGACGCACCGCTCTTATGAGCGGTTGGGATTTAAGGCCACCCACGAGGGCATGAAGTTAAGTCTCTAGTGCTCTGTCAGACCAAAGAATTGGAGTTGGGCCGGAGATCCATCAATTCCGATTTTGTGATAGTATCCATTCAGCCAACCTCTCTTTGCACTTCGAGTGCGTTTATCACTTGGGAGTCTTACGACATCCTGTGAGGGTTTGGCCTTCTCATTCCATCTAGAGCCTCCTTTTGAATTTTCGTAGCACTTGACCGATGAGAAAACCGATTTGACAGTCTCTATGCCGATATCGTAGACAAACGAAAGGAACCAAGGAGACCAGCAGACCAAATGAAAATTTCCATCTATCAACTCGACGCCTTCTCTGAGCGGGTGTTTGGCGGGAACCCTGCCGCAGTTTGTCCCCTTGAGTTTTGGCTCGAAGACGAGCTGCTTCAAGCTATCGCTCTCGAGAACAATCTCTCCGAGACCGCTTTCCTCGTTCCCCGGGCCGACGGAAACTACGACCTTCGCTGGTTCACGCCCACCGTGGAGGTCAATCTCTGTGGGCATGCGACTCTGGCTGCCGGGGCTTACCTCCTGCGAAGGGTTGAACCGGATAAGTCACAGGTGACCTTTCTGACTAAGAGCGGTC
>JBJHCR010000052.1:0-16641 GCA_050486105.1 Vulcanimicrobiota bacterium | reverse complement strand
ACTCTGGATTTTCCGGCCTTTCCCACCCAGCGTTGGACCGGAGCAGATGTCACTCACGTTTTGGGTGGCGCACGGGTAGAAGAGGTGCTTCACTCTGTCAAGGATACCGAGCCGGGTCGCCTCATCTGCGTGCTCAAGTCCGAGCAAGAAGTTCGTGATTTCAGCCCGGACCTAGCGGAGCTCATGAGGTGCGGCAACATTTCGGTCTGCGTCACGGCACCCGGCCACGACGTGGACTTCGTCTCTCGCTATTTTGCTCCAAACCATGGGGTGGATGAAGACCCGGTCACAGGGTCCAATCACAGCCTGCTCACCCCCTATTGGTCCGAACGCCTAGGACAAAAAAGCCTGACCGCGCGCCAAGTCTCCCCCAGAGGCGGGCAACTGTGGTGCCGCAATCAAGGGGATCGAGTCGAGATAGCTGGATACGTCGCCGAGTACCTAGAAGGAACCATCACCGTCCCTTCCTAGGGACCTTGGGAACTGCGACTTACCGTTTGGGAAGAATCCGATCCCGGCACGGGAGGAGACTCATTCAGCAAGGTGGCTGACGGAGGCTCCCGAAACTGCCCTGCATGTGGCAAGTCAACCTTTTCAAATGGAGCTTCCGGCCAGTTGTCTGACGGCCGCATTTTGTTTGTGTGGCAAGAATTCGACCCCGCTCCGGTGTGATGGCTCCCGTAAAGGGTCGGGTATGGAGCCCAAGTTGGTGAAGTTCGATAAGGATAAGATCCTTTGGATTTGCGGATGCCGAAAATCGGCAAGCTTACCGTTCGGCGACGGCTCTCATAAGGCTCTCGATGAAGGAGTTCCGTAAGGCTCTCGATGAAGGAGTTCCGTAAGGCTTTCCGATGAGAATCGTATTGATGGGCAATGCCGGGGCCGGAAAAACGGCTCTGGCGAAAGCTCTGGTGGATCTGCAGCCTGCTCCGAGGCTTTCCCTCGATGAGGTGTCCTTTTCTGAAGGGACAGAGCGGCGAGCGGTTTCTGAGAGTTGGGATCAGAGCCAGACCTTTGTTGCCGGGAATGCTCACCGGGTCGTCGAGGATTGCTGCTCCACCCTCATTGAGCCCCTTTTACCCTACTGCGATGTGTTGGTCTTCTTGAACCCGGGCGTGGAAACTTGCGTGGCGCACTGCTACAGTCGTCTTTGGGAGAAGGAAAAATTTGGCTCCGCTCGTCTCCTGGGTTCGAGAGTACGAGTCGAGAGTCGACGAGTATGGCTTGCTCGAACACCGAAGGCTGTTCGATTCGTTTCAGGGTCGAAAGTTCGAGTTTTCCTTGGTGAACCCTGAAGCTATCGAAGAATTCCTTGCCGTGGCAAGGTCCGGCAGACCTTTGTTCTGTTGAGTTCTCCAATCGAAAGGTCGTCGGCCGTCGAAGACGGAGCCGTCACGTTTGCGGGGTGGTTGGTCTACAAGGCAGGTTCGAGGACCTTGAGTATGCGATCGCTATAGTCCTGAATGGCTGAGTCGGTTCGCTCGTAGGTGGGGTCCGCATCGAGTTCGAGACAGTCCTCTACAACCTTGACTTCCAAGGATGACCAAGTTCTCTGTGAGCCGATGTGAACGCGACTGATGGCATTCTGCAAGGCCTCTCGACCGATTTGGTCGCTGCATACCGAACTTAAAGCATTGTACAGCGGTTGGAAGAAGTTGTAATCCAAAGTGGCCGGGTAGGCATCGGGAAATCCTTCCTTCACGACCTCGTCCCAAGCTACGTCAATCTCGAGTTCGTATTGGACCAGTGCGTTGATCTTGTCCTTCCAAGCTGGGAAATGGTCCTTTTGATATGCTGCGTTGATTCGTTTCTCCGCCAAACCCATTGTCACGGCCTCCTAAGTTGGTTCTTGCCGATTCGATTTTCTCCAGAGCACTCCTTTCCTCTCCACTCACTCTACAGATGGTTGCTCTAGTGATCTGTCCAGCCTAAGAATTGGGGTTGGGCCGGAGAGCTATCAAGTCTGAATTCATCAATTCTCGGCTACGTACAACCCGAACGAATTCGCACGGACCGGGGAACCGCCGTAGGTGGGTGGCTGCGAAGTGGGTGGCCCCACGAAGGGGCCGATGCGGTTAGAGCTAAACTTGCCCAGGGAAGACTTTAACCTCCGCTTCGCAGTCTCCGATCGAGTTCTTGAAAACGGAGGACTTCTTCTTGCATGGCTTGGCCCCGGGCGGCCACAGCGGTCAAGTTAGAGGTGTCCAGGCTGACGGTGGACTGCTGCACTTGCTCGAGCAGTTCCAGTCCCTGCTGCATTTGCTTGATCAGCATGGCGTGATGCTCTCGGCACTCTGCCGGTGGCTCGATGCGACGAATGTTGTTCAGGGTGGACTTGGTGGTAGCGGCTAGGGCTTCGAACTGGCTGTTGTCTCCCTGCAGGCTGCCTTGCAGAGCCTGGGTGGCAAACTGGTTGGGATCTCCGAGTGACCCCAAAGAACTCCCTGAAGCCAGTTGCTGATCGATCTGCTGAAAGTAGCGTTGCACGGCGGAATTGTTGCGGGGCTCGGCTGAAGCGGTATTCGATTGCTCAGCGGGAGCAGTTCTGGCCACCTGAGGTGGAGCCGGGGCTTGCGTTGGAGCTTTTGGAGGAGCGGTCGGGTAGTTCTCTCGGTCCGGTCTAGCAGCCGACTGGGGCTCTCGAGGAGGGGCCTCTCTGACCTTTGAGCGAGGGGCCGTCTCTGGTACTGCTGAGGTTGGAACTGCGGGGCTTCTAAGAGTTTCCGTGCTGACATCTTCGCTGGCAGACACAGGCTGTTCAGCACGGGCCATCTCACGGGATTCGTTTTGAGCCTGTGAGGCCTCAATCGTGGGTGCGGGAGTGCTTTGACGACCCAGCAAAAAGGCGATAACCATCAAGCACAGGACCAGGGAGCCGGCCAGGACTCCTAGTGTTCCCCGCGAGATCTGCACACTCTCAGCCATAAGTACTGCTTCCCGAAGTGGAGGTTCAAGCCCTTTACTTGCGACGCATACCCTTGGTTATGACCTTACCGCTGACGATTTTGTGAACCAGATTTCCTCCCATTTGAGCCACTCTGGCGAACTCCTGACCACAGTTCGGACAATGAAGGTCGCCTTGGGTGTAGTCTTTGAGGATCCGCTCGGGAAGACACTTGACCAGGGAACCCCGACCGCCTTTGCGGTATTTATAGAGTTTCGTCAAGCAGGCCGAGCAGAGGATGTCGATACTGCGGTAGTTGCTGGGTTTGGGCAAGGTTCACAGAACCTCTCAGGGCTTCACTTCCACCGGATCCAGGCGCCATATTTCTTGACAGTACTGCTGCATGGTGCGGTCAGAGGAGAAAAAACCACAGCGCGCAGCGTTCAAGATCGACATGCGCAGCCAGTGTTCGCGATCGCAGAAGGCTTCCTCCAGACGGTCGTGGGCTTCCACGTAGGAGCGGTAATCGGCTAGCAAGAGGTATTCATCGTGGTGGAGCAAGGACTCAATGATGGGGCGGAATAACTCCCGATCTCCCCCGGAGAATTGGCCTCTGGCGAGGGATTCCAAGACGTGGCTCAATTCGGGATCTTGGTTGCGAAACCAACTGGGGTCATAGCCGCTCTCTTTCATAGCGAACACCTCTTCGGTGTGCAGGCCGAATAGGAAAAAGTTCTCTTCGCCCACGCACTCTCGAATCTCGATGTTGGCTCCATCGAGAGTTCCAATGGTCACTGCTCCGTTCAAGCAAAACTTCATATTGCCCGTCCCGGAAGCTTCTTTTCCAGCCATGGAGATCTGTTCACTGACATCGGCGGCCGGATAGATCTCCTCGGCGAGTTGCACGTTGAAGTTGGGAAGAAAGGCAACCTTGATCTGCCCTTCGATGTCGGGGTCGTGATTCACCACCTGGGCGATATTGTTGATCAACTTTATGATCAGCTTGGCCATGCGGTAGCCCGGGGCAGCTTTGGCTCCAAATATGAAGGTTCGGGGAGCCTTTAGGGCCTTAGGGTTGGCCTTAAGTCGGTGATAGAGCGTGACAATATGCAGGGCTTTCAGCAACTGTCTTTTGTATTCGTGCAGCCGTTTGACCATAATGTCGAACATGGAATGAGGGTCGACCTCTAGACCGAGCTCCCGCTTGATGGTGGCGGCCAGACGCTTCTTATTGTCAAGCTTCACTCGGTCCCAGGCCTTGCGGAATTGGGCCTTGCCCATGTGCTTTTCGAGTTCCGGTAGACGGTCGGCGTTGGTAAGCCAATCCTCACCGATGGTCTTGGTGATCAACTCTGAAAGGCCGGGATTGGCCATATGGACAAAGCGGCGAAGAGTCACACCGTTGGTCTTATTGTTGAACTTCTCGGGCCACAGCTCATAAAAGTCCCGAAAGACTCTCTCCTTCAGTAGACGTGATTGCAGTTCGGCCACCCCGTTGACCGAGTAGCTGCCCACGCAGGCCAAGTGAGCCATGCGCACCGTCTTGGTAGACCCTTCTCCGATGATCGACATGCGAGCCAGTCGAGCATTGTCTCCCGGGAAGCGCTCGGCCACCTCTTGGAGAAAGCGATGATTGATCTCGTAGATGATCTCCAGGTGCCGGGGCAGCAGGCTCTCCAGCAAAGAAACGGGCCAGGTCTCTAGAGCTTCCGGGAGCAGGGTGTGCTGCGTGGAAGCAAAAGTTCGGCTGCTTAGGGCCCAGGCCTGATCCCAACCCAGTCCCTCTTCGTCCACCAGAATACGCATGAGTTCCGGAATGGCGATCACCGGATGGGTGTCGTTGAGCTGTATCGTGACTTTATCTGAGAGTCGGTCCCAGCCCTTATTTTCGTAGTTGCCCAGACGAATGATGTCTCGCAAAGAGCAAGCCACGAAGAAGTATTGCTGCTGCAAGCGCAGTCTTCGACCCTGGGCATTGTTGTCGTTGGGGTAGAGCACCTTGGAGATATTTTCGGAGGCCGTTTTCTGCTCCACCGCTCGAGAGTAGTCACCGCTGTCGAAGAGTTGGAAGTCGAACTCGTCAGTAGCTCGAGCTTTCCAGAGCCGCAGCAGATTCACCGTGTGGTTCCCATAACCTGGAACCAGCATGTGGCAGGGCTCCCCCAAGACTTTCGAGCTGGGAATCCAGCGACTGCGGAAGCGCCCTTGGGCATCGGTGAACTGTTGGGTGAGGCCTCCAAACCAGACTTCAACGCGATCGTCGGGCTGGGGAAACTCCCAGGGGTTGCCGAGATGAAGCCAGGGGTCTGGCGATTCCACCTGCCAGCCGTCCTCAAAGGATTGCTGAAAAATGCCAAACTCATAGCGAATACCGTAGCCGATAGCCGGCATGCCAAGGGTGGCCAAGGAATCCAAAAAACAGGCAGCCAATCGCCCCAGTCCCCCGTTGCCGAGGCCGGGTTCGATATCCTGAGCCATAAGCTCTTCGAGGTCGATTCCCAGGCCCTGTAGCGCTTCCCGGGCCAGTTCCATGGTGTCGGTGTAAACCAGATTTTGCTCGAGTTGGGGCCCCAAGAGGTACTCCGCTGAGAGATAGGCCACGAAGCGCACGTCTTGGTCGTGATAGGTCTGCACTGTGTCCCGCCAGCGCTGAATCAGATGATCTCTCACCGTGTAGCAGAGTGTCATGTACAGGTCGTTGCTGCTGGCTCCATAGATGGCCTGTCCCCGGGTGTAATAGAGATTGTCCAGAAAGGCTTGGCGGAAGGACTCCACCGATTTTCCGGTGCGATGATGCAGTGCGATGGTGGTCATTATTGGGACCCTCCCCTGAGATTGGTGGTCAAGTTCTTCCGTCAGCGGTACCAACACTCCTGGCAAGAGGGATCAAGACTGTCAGACGAGCTTCAGTTCGCTCCTCGGCTAATCTCGTTACGATGTTTTCCCACTTTTTGATGCCAACTTGAATCGGTAGCCCAGCCCGCTTTATTGACTGCGGACAACTGTGACGCCAAAGGGGCATTGGCGTTCGAACCACCTTTCTGCCTCAGATTGGCGAAGGTCTTGGCTCCAGAATAGATCTGATTGACAGCACCATCCCATTGGCGGGCCTTGCTCGGGCTACTATCAAACGCCCCCACTCCCATATGCTTGACCACTCCCACGCCGAGCTTTCCGTGATTGGTTTCATGCCGACTGATCGCCACCAGGGTTAAGGGGTCCACTTTGTTGTCCTTGCCGGCCTTCACAAAATGAGCACCCATCTTCTGCCCGGCCAAAGGAGTCCCTTGAAGCTTCTTGTCAATGAACTGGGCCATGGCTTTGTCATTCTTTGCCAGGTTGGGAGGGAGTTCCGTGATCGGTTCAGCGCTCTCGGTTTCAGTTGAACCGCTGCTCGCAGAAGCTGGGCTTGCGCTGCTCCCACTTGGGGCCGCGCTGCCTACCGAGCCCGAGGACGAGGGAGAGAATCCGCCCGAAGAGCCACCGCTAGAGGAACTCACCGGGGAAGTGGGGGCGGAGAAATTCGAGTTGGCGCCCGATGATCCAAGAATGTTGTTGGAAACCGGTGCTGCGTTCTCAGGGCCGAGGAGGGCATCGAGCTGATTCATGACCGCGAGATAAAGTTGCAAGAGAGTTTGATCCGGGTTGCTGTTGCCATTGGCAGGCAGTAAGGGTTGAGCTGAGGGGTCGAAGTTTTGCTCGAGTCCCTGGGTCAAGTTTGACAATGTGAGGGGATCGGCTTGGCCTGGGTTCAGCAACTCTGGCGAGCCGACGAACCCACTCGCTGGGGCAGGAGCCGGTAGAGGGCTAGGTTGGACGGGGATTCCCGATCCGAAATTGGCCAAATGGGGAGGGTTGTGTCCTACTATGGGGTTGATCATGGTGTGCCACCGTCCAATCTTTTCTCTCTCCCGAGGATAGGGGAGGACGATAACCCAAGAGCGGCCGTAGCCGGGAGATGTAACAGCTTGATGAACAGTAGGTTAAAAGTTCTGAGGGCATTCTGTTGGGCCAAAGGCAATAGGGGTCAGACGCCCCATTGCTCTAGCCTGGGAAACCCGGCAAGCTAGAGAGCAGCAACACCATCACGCCCACTGGAGGTTTCATGCGTACCCAAATTCTGCCGTCCCACCCTCCCTCGTCCCGACCGAAGCCCCTCGAGCAGCAGCTCGAAAAGAGAATGCGCGGACCTCAGCGACACCGACTTCTGCAGGGATACCCTCTCCCACCGCTTATGGTGCCTTACGATCGAGGTCGGGGCTATCTCCCCATTCAACCGGACCCCGCTCGTCCCCTGATCGTTGGCATCCTGCCTCACGCCAGCTGTAATCCTTCGGTGCAGGGCTGCGGATATTGCACCTTCCCCCACGAGGAGTTCCGAGTCCGAGAGGTGCGCCAAACGGTTCGAGCGGTGACCGAAGAAGTCCAACGAAGCCCTCTCCGGGGGCGCCGGGTCGAGGCTCTGTATTTTGGCGGGGGAACGGCCAATCTCACCCCCCCGGACGTCTTTTCCGAACTGTGCCAAGCTGCAGCCACAGTCTTCAGGCTCGAGGGTGCGGAGATCACTTTAGAGGGGGCTCCGGTCTATTTCACCAGCCGAAAAGAAGCCTTATTGGATCACCTCTCTCGGCACTTCCCCGGGAGCAAGCACCGCTTAAGCATGGGGGTGCAGACCTTCGACTCTAAGCTGATAGCTCAAATGGGGCGCTCGGCCATAGGAAGTCCAGAATCGGTGCATAGAGCGGTGGTTGCGGCTTCCAGGAGGGGCATGACTACTTCGGCCGATCTCTTGATAAATCTCCCAGGACAAAGCCTCCAGGATATGCTGGCTGATGTGCGCCGAGCCTCGGATCTCGGGTTTTCGCAGATCTGTTTGTATCATCTGGTGCTGTTTCGGGGTTTGGGGACCCCTTGGGCCAAGGATCGAGACAAGCTGGCTGATCTGCCAGACAATGAACAGGCCTTTTGCAACTGGCTCGCGGTTCGGAGTTTGGCAGCGGAACTTGGGTATCGGCAGAAGACTTTGACCAACTTCGAGCGAGATGGGCACTATCGGTACGAAGAATGCAGCTATCAGCCCGAGCGTTTCGATGGATTGGGTTTCGGACCCGAGGCTCTATCGTGCTTCACCGATGCTAAGACCCAGACCGCGGTGAAGTGGATGAATGAGCCCACCGGGGCAAAATATCGAGCAGCCATGGCCGAAGATGCTGACGCTCGAACAAAGGTGTTCGTCTATGGGTCTCAAGATCTCAAAGTTCTCCACCTGACCCGAACGTTGCCCCGGCTTTCGGTCTCTCGCAACACCTATAAACAGGTCTATGGTAGCGACTTGGTCTCGGATTTCCAGGCCGAGTGGCAGGCTCTGGAGTCAGCCGGCCTGGTTCGAGTCTCCCGAGAGATGGTAGAGCTCACCTTTCGAGGAATGTTTTTCGCCGATTCGGTGGCAGGCCTTCTGGCCGCCGACCGGGTGGCCGAGATCAGGCAGGGCTTTCGCCCGGACCTTGATCTTGCCCCCGTTTTTCGAATGGGCTAATTGAGACGGTGTCGGAGGGCGGTGGCATTCGTCGGAATCCTATGCAGGATCATCGGCCTCGCTTGGGAAGCTCGGGCCCATAACTTTTACCTAGGTTTTGGGAGGATATTTTGAAAACTAAGCTTTCTTTGCTGCTCTGTACTTTGTTGGCAATATTCGCTTTGGGCTGCGACGGCCGGTCTGATTTCGTGGAAGTGACCGGACCGAACGGCAATAATCAGGGTGGGGGAGCCCCAACTGGTGACATTCGAGTTCTGGTTTCTGCCGAAGAGTTGGCAGGCCTGTTTCCAGCTCCCGTTGACACCGAGGAGACTCTGGGGCAAACCCTCGACATTGAGGACCCCCGCATCGCCACCTATATGGTTTTCGTTTATGATGCCGAAGGCAAATTGGTCACGTCGGTGAACGCACCTCGGACCAATGAAGGCGGGCTGAACGTTCTGTTTCAAGGCTTGCAGGTCACCAACTTTCGGGTGGTCATCGCCGGACTCGATGTGGATGGTGAACTCGTCGGGGCAGCTCAAGCATCGGACATCACCCCAGTGCCCAATTCTGTACTCCAGATTACCGGTGAAGTCTTCGCGCCCCTGGACGGCTTTGTGCTTCCGGTGGTGGAGGAAGAGCCCATCGAGGAAGACGACGACGGGGAGCCGGTCGAGGGCGAGCTGAACATGGAGGTTGAAGTCACCAACGTCGATGGTATCTATCGAGTGACTTGGGCAGGAGGTACCCCCGAAGGTGGCCCGATAGCTAGCCTGTCTGCCGTGCCGGTGGAGCTGATCGATGAGATTGGACCAGGCAGCATAAGCGACCCTGCCGTCGCCGCTCGGGTCTTTTCAGTGTCTTCGACCACCGGAGGAGATTCCATCGAGCAACCGGTGGCCATGACGGTGAACCCTATCACTGGTGCCTTCGTCAATCCGGCCTTTGAAGGCTTCGATGGCTCGGTGTATCGGGTTAGCGTCTCTCGAAGCAATGGAGACTCCGGGTTTTTGGACATCGCCTTGGACGATCAAGGGTAGTAGTAACGCTCGAACAACGGGCTTCGACAATTCGGCTCCCTCTCTTCAACAGGGGGAGCCTTTTCAATTTTCGGAACAACGCTAGAACTGGCTATAGGCGGCGGTTCCAGCCGAAGACAAAGTAGTAATCGTCGCCGGTGGCCGAAAGGCTGCGCGCTGCCGTTAGGCTTAGGCGAGTGGTGTCGCTCAAGAAATGGCTGATTCCTAGCCCCCCGGACAGGCGGGTGATCCCCTGAAATTCGGCGTCGGGGGTCTTGAAGAGCGTCGCGAAGGTGAGTTGGGTGGTCGGAGTTAGGCTGTAACTAATTTGAGCCGCGGAGTTGCAGACCCAATAGTAATTGAGGCTCGTGCTGTCTTGTTTGTAATTCATTCCGATGTTCATCGCCAGACTCCAGCGGTCATCGAGTTTGCGATCGTGGATGAAGATGAGGGATGGTTCAGGGCCGGGATCGGCAAAACCCGCGCTTCCCGAGGGTACTTCCAATGTGACCAGGACACTGCTGCTGGCATCCCCCGGAGCGAAGTTCCACTTGAAACCCACCGAAACATCGGAGAACCCAAAGTTGGGATTCTGGTAAGTGAGAAAGTCCGTCTGCACTCGGAACTCTGTGGTCGGACCCGTGTCGAATCGATAGAGGACCGGAAGGGTTGCCTTCATGGGAGCTCCGTCTCGGTCTCTCAAGACCTTGACGTCGAGTTCGAGTTGATGGCGACCATTCTCAACCACAGGAGCTCTGATCAATAAAGGACGATCGGAAGCGAAGGGCTCTGCGGTAGCCATCTCTTCCTGCTCCGCCGTTTCGGCAGCTTCTTCGGTTTGCGCCAGGGCCGGCGCCCCAAGAAGCGCGAGGATCAAGTAAACAAGCAACCATTTTTGAGCACTCACCGCCGGGGGATTCGCAAGAGCGTCTTCCCCCTCCTGGCCAAGTTAAGGCGTTCGCCCGAAGGCTATGCAGTCAAGGGAGCACAGTGTTGGAGGTTTTCTCCAGCTTTCAGCGCAAGTTCTTCCTGAAAAATATTCCGAGGAGTTTGTCGGACAGCTCACTCCAGGAATATCGTTTGAGATCCCCGTACCCTGGAGAGAAGATGGGCATGATTGTTAGACTTCGTAATACTCTCGAGTGCCGTGTTGGAGAAGTGTCTCTGGGAGGTTCCAACCCGGTTAGGGTTCAGAGCATGACCAACACCGACACCGCCGACGTTGCCTCCACTGTTGCTCAAATCATAGAGTTGGCTGAGGCTGGTTCCGAGCTAGTCCGGTTCACCGTCAAAGACGAAGAGAACGCCGAGGCTGTTCCCGAGATCCGAAAGCGGGTGAGAGCTCAAGGTTGCTCGGTGCCCTTGATCGGAGATTTTCACTATAACGGTCACAAGCTTCTGGTTTCTCATCCGAAGTGTGCCCAGGCACTCGATAAGTATCGGATCAACCCCGGGAATGTTGGCGTTGGGCGACAGCACGACACCAACTTCAAGACCATGATCGAAGCGGCCAAGGAGTACGGAAAACCGGTCCGTATTGGGGTCAACGGAGGGTCTTTAGATCAAGCCCTCTTGAAGGAACTCATCGACGAAGATTTGGCTGCCGGTTCACCTAAGGGGGCCAAGTTGGTGTTCTTGGAAACCATGGTGGAGTCGGCGCTCCGCTCGGCTCGAATGGCTGAGGAGTACGGGTTGCCGAGAGAAAAGATCATCCTGTCCACTAAGGTCAGCGAAGTCTCGGAAGTGATCCACGTCTACCGAGAGCTAGCGAAGCGTTGCCGCTATCCCCTTCACGTAGGATTGACCGAGGCGGGCATGGGTCTGAAGGGTACGGTTTCCTCGAGCTTGGCCCTCGGAGTTTTGCTCTGGGAGGGTATTGGGGACACCATCAGGGTGTCTTTGACTCCCAAACCAGGCGCGCCCCGAACCGAGGAGGTGGAGATCTGCCGAGAGATTCTGCAGAATTTGGGCCTCCGGAGTTTCACTCCCAGAGTCACGGCCTGTCCCGGGTGTGGTCGAACTACCAGTACCTTGTTTCAGGAATTGGCCATCGACGTAGAGAATCACTTGAAAGCTCGAATGAAGGCCTGGCAAGAGGCTGGCTACGAGGGGGTCGAGAGTATGAAGGTTGCAGTAATGGGCTGCGTGGTCAACGGCCCGGGAGAAGCGAAAGGGGCCCATATCGGACTGTCCCTTCCAGGAACGGGGGAACACCCCAGTGCTCCAGTCTATGCAGACGGACGGAAGGTCGCCACCTTGAAGGGTGATGCCAAGGGTATCGCTGCAGACTTCCTGCAGATGGTGGAGGATTACGTGGAGAGTCACTACCGTCCCTTGGCTACTGCAGGGGCCTCTACGGGTGAGTCTTGAAAGTCGGTTATCTCCTCCAGCACTCCCCTCAAGACCGAAAGGGTTTCGAGGAATTCTTCGCCTCCTGCCTCCAGGCCCTAAAGGACTCTTCGGAGGCTCCCTGGGTCTTCTTGCGTGGGGATGGGATATATCAAGGACTGCAAGAGCAACGTTTGGAGGGGCCAGGGGTCACCGTCCCGGTGGATGGAGGCTGGAATGCCTTACGACTTCGTGGGGTCGAGGTCTACGTGAGTCAGAGGTGCGCAACTCTTCGAGGTCTAGGAGAGGTGGAGTTCTTCTTGGAGGGTACAAGATTCGTCGAGTTAGAGACTTTGGCTGAACTTTGTCTCGATTCAGAAAAGGTGGTGGTGCTGTGAAGCGAGCCATCGAGATTCGATGCACTCAACCGCTTCGTCGCGACGCCCTGGGAGAGGCGGCACGATTGGGGGCTTCCTTTATTGCAGTCTCCACTCGGCCTGGTCGCTCCTCCCTGTTGATTGAGGCCTCTGAGAAACTGAGAATAGTGGTCTCGTGTGCCGCCCTCGAAGACGGTTGCCATGTGGTTGTACCTACCCTGGCAGGACTCAAGGCCCTTCAAAGTTACGGAGTGCCGGTTGTCAAGGACACTGAAGATGGGAAGCCACCGGATGACTGGAAGAAGTGGTGGTCCACCTTGGAGGTTGCCGAACCTTGGCCAGAGAGTCTGGTCTTGGAGATCCTGTGATCTTAGCAGTCTTATCGGACACCCATTGGAACCGCTGGGAACCGACCGATTCCTTGCAACAGGCCTTGAGTTCCCACTTGAGCGCGGGGTTCGATGCCATTTGGCACGCAGGTGATACGGTTGCAGATGAGGTCCTCCTGGCCCTAGAGCAGTTTGCGCCCCTGGTGGTGGTCCGTGGGAACTGCGATAGGGGCCTTGATCGGCCTCTCCCGAATGCCGTTCAGTCTCGAGTCGGTGGCTTGAAACTCGCCATGACTCACGGACACCTGCTTCCCCTCGACCATCCTTCGATGGTGGTAGAAGCCTTCTCCGAGACCACCGATCTCGTTATCCACGGGCACACTCATCGCTTCCGCAAGGAAAGTTTTCAACGTCAGGATGGCTCGACGTGCTGGCTCCTGAATCCTGGGAGCGTCAGTCAGCCAAGAGGTGGAGACCCACCCGGATTCGGGATCCTGTCTATCGAAGACACGGGGTGGGAATTTCGTCACCAACCTCTGGCATGAGATCGCGAGCAGAGGAAAAAAAAACGGTCGAGATCCGAAAAGCTCTGACAACCAACTAGCCTACTCCTCAGTTCCGTTTCGAGCTCGTTTCGTTCCGAAGTGCGGTGATCGCTTGCAGCTCCCAATCGGTAGGGAAGCAATTGCCCTCTCAGAGCCCTAACCAGAATCGCTTCGGGCTTTCGAATAAACTCTCGAGCGAGTTGATAGTGGCGAAGGGCAATGTCGAGAGGAGTCTTAGAGGCGCCTGCAGGTGGACTCTTAGGCTGCTCGGTGAGAGTCGCCGCCAAGACTTGGAACAGCCAGGGCTCTCTCAAGGCTGCTCGGCCGATCATCAAGCCATCGGCCCGGGTTTCAGCTAGCGCTCTCTTGGCGCTCTGGAGGTCCTCGACGTCGCCGTTGTAGATTATCGGAATGCGGCCTTCCACCGCTTCCACTACCCGAGCTGTTTGCAGGTGGTCGGACCGACCACCGAACCCGTCTTCGGCGTAACGCCCGTGAACGGTGAGCATGGAGACTCCCGCTTCAAGGGCGGATAAGGCGAAAGGCACGGCCGTGGGTCGATCTCGCTTGAAGCCGATCCTAATCTTAGCGGTGACCGGAACCTCCACTGCCTCACAGACTGCTTGCACCACTTCTCTGGCTCGGGGAAGGTCGGCCAGCAGCGCAGCTCCGCAACCTTTCTTGGCGACTTTGGGCACCCAGCAGCCCATGTTGATGTCGACGATGGGAGCTCCATAGGCAACAACCAGGCGGGCGGCTCGGGCCATGTCCTCAGGAACCGAGCCAAACAGTTGAACGGCAAAAGGTTTCTCTCTGGGAGACCAGTCCATGAGTTCTCTGGTTCTTCGGGAGTTAGGATTGTGTTTCAGGGCTTGACTTGAGATCAGCTCCGAGCAGACCAGCCCACACTGTCCGAGTTCCCTGATCAAGGTGCGAAACGCGATGTTGGTGTGACCGGCCATTGGGGCCAACAAAAGAGGGGGGTCAATGGAGTGGGAACCAAGTAAGAAAGGCTTGAGCACTGATCATATTTTCGAAGAGGGCCCCCCTGCGGCCTGCCCGAACTTGCAAGCCATGCAAAAGTCGACTCATTTGACTTCCCAAGAGCGTCTCGAAGAGCTCATGGAGGGAAGCAGGGCTGCGCCCAAGGAGTCTGAGCTTTGTTTGAGTTTAGGGGAGGCCTATCTTCGGGTCAATCAGGTGGACGAGGCCGCCCGGTCTTACCAAAGGGCTATTGAACTCGACCCCCGCTCAGATTTGCGAGCCCTCTATTGGGAGTGGCTAGGACTGGTTCGCGAGATGGAAGGCCGGCTCGAGGAAGCTCTGGAGGCCTATTTCTCCTGGCTTGAAGTGGACCCTGTGGCTGTCCGTCCCCTGGATCGACTGGGAACACTTTTAGTAATTCTGGGTCGCTGGACCGACTTGAAACTGCTAGGCGAACAGTACCAGAGGCGAAGTGAGCTACAAGGAGACCAGCGAGTCTCGGAATCTTTAGCCTTGTACACTTTCGTCTCGGAAGAGTTCGGAGAGGGCGAAGAAGAAAAGGTCTTAGAGGCGACCTTTGCGGCCCTAAGGCATGACCCTGATTCCCCCTCCATGAGATTCCTTTTGGGGATCGTTTACACTCGTCAGGGCCACCTTGAGTTGGCCCGCGGAGAGTTTGAACGGGTGTTGCAGCTGGATTCCGAAGGGCATTGGAAGGAGCATCGCTTTGCCCTCGACTGGGACCCCACCAAAGCTCGGATCATGCTGGCAAAGCTGGCCCAGGGTGAAGGGGACACCAACACCGTACTCGGGCTTTTGGATCGGCTGGAAGAATTCGAGTCCCTGGACAGTCAGGGCCTCACCGAGGTGGCTGAGCTGCTTCTGGAGCACGGACATTTCAGTCAAGTGGTCTCTCTCCTTCAGGGCCTACCAGGAGGGCCTTCCCGGGTCGAACGACTCAAGGCCGAGGGATTGCTTTATCGAGGAGAGTGGAAAACGGCTCTGGAAATCTTGGAGACCGAAGTCAGCCTAGGGGTGGGTCCCGAACTTCGGCAGCCCTCACTGGACCAAGCTACAAGAAAAACTTTGACCAAACTCCTGAAGAGCGCCCGCGGCGATTCTGAAGCTGATGCCGCCACTCTTGAAAGGCTGTGTCGAACTTCTCCCTATTCCGAAGAACTCTGGCGAGCGGCCAGGTTGGTGTTTCATCGTCACGGACTGGACTCAGCGGCGAAATTGTCTGATTTGGCCTTGGCGCGACTCGAGATCGAAAGCCGTTTAGAGTTTCAGGGGACAGGGTCCGAGGTGGTGATTGTCTTGGTGGGGCCGTCAGGACCTACAGCTTTTGTTTTTCAGGCGACGTTCGTGGCGGATCTCTTAGGGGGGGATCGCCTGTACGGCTGGGACCCAATGGGCCTACAACCGAGTTTAGAGTTGGCGAGATCTCTATTGAACGAGCAGTTGCTCGACCAACGAGAGCTTGGAGGCGCTTTTCGGATCATGATCAAGCCCCTTTGGCCTGAGCTCTTGGATCCTGAGTTCTCCCTGACCTATAGTGAGCTCCAGAGCGTTCCCTTGGCCTGTTTGCTAGCAATGCAGAAGGCGATCTTGTCCAAGGACATCCAACCGAGCCGCACTCTGTGCTTTGGCACGGTAGACCTGTATGGGCAGATCCGTGAGCTTCCCGGTCTTGAGGAGAGCTTGCTTTGGTTGTCCAGTCGAGGTTGCGAATGGGACCGTCTGCTGCTGGCCCGGTCCGCTTCTCAGCGGCTGCTCCGCTGTCCGGCTTGGCTCTGGTTGCAGCGCCCACTCTTGCTTTGCGAGAAGGTCCTCGATCTCAAGGTTATGCACCCTGAGTGGGGAGAAGCGCTCAAGGGGATCGACCTGTGAGGCGCTCCCTAGAATTTGAAGCCTGTCTGGATCGTGCTCGAGAGGAGTGCAGGCTTCTGGGGCACGGTTTCGTTGGAGCCGAGCATTTGCTCTTGGGTCTTTTGGGGTATCGAGATAGTGCCGCTGCTCGATTCTTGCGGGAACGAAAATTCTCCCTCTCCCGTCTACGCCAGGATGTGCTAGAGCAGGTCGGTAGGGGAGAGGGAGGAGTGAGCCGTGAGAATCCACCTCCTTCCTTGAGAGCTTTGGGTACGGTCCGCCTGGCTGAAGAGAGTGCGCGACTCGATGGGGGAGAAGCCGATAGCTTGAGTTTGCTGTGGGCGCTCTTGAGAGACCGCGACTCCGATGCTTGTCAGCTGCTTGTTCGCTTGGGGGTCGACCTTCCAAGTTGGACGGCGGCGGTGGAAGAAAGAATCGTGGAGCGAACCAGCCGTCGCCCCAGAGCCTTTTTCCCAAAAGGCGAGAAACAGCGCTCGATTCAGGCCGAGATTCGTCGATGGAAGGAGCGAATGCAAGGAGCCAGAGACCAACTCAATCAGCAAATGGTTGGGCAAGAGCACGCCGTTTCTAGGGTGGTTGCGATCCTAACCAGGGCCTGGGCGGGATTGTCTGAAACTCATCGACCTCTGGCTTCCTTCCTGTTCGTGGGTCCTCGAGGCGCAGGAAAGGCAACCCTCGGACGCTTATTGGCCTCGCTGTTGTACGGAGATGAAGACCGCCTCTTGCGCTTGGACATGGAGGAGTATAGCGAGGGCAGTTCCGTAGAC
>JBJHCR010000051.1:22941-26185 GCA_050486105.1 Vulcanimicrobiota bacterium | reverse complement strand
CAATGCAAATGAATTAGCGAAATCTACGCAGGTTTTTTCGTAAAGCGAGCCTTATCTTTGAAGTAGCTTACACCCAAAGAAAGGCTCCCAGCTACTATGTCTTTTTCATCGAAAGAAATCCTTGCCGTCGAGTCGCAAGATTTTATAATTACAGCTTTCTCCGATGCTTTTCCAAGCCTCGTAGCCGCGTCCGAAAGGGCGATTGTCGAGACAAATTCTCAGAACAAACGCAACTGCCCACTCAAGCCGAAGCTCGTCTTGTGGTTGGTCATCTTCCTTGGTCTGTATCGTGACTTATCGATTCCAGGGGTGTTTCGCCAGCTTTTGGCTTTTATTAGGGAGCGCCAGCCGAATTTGAGCTTTCGAGCAGTTACACCAGAGGCTTTACATCACGCAAGGGATCGTTTGGGGGTTGAGCCACTCAAGCAGCTTTTTCAGGAGAGTAGTGTTCTTCGTTCCAACGATGTGGAGAGATTTAAGAACCTGCGGACTCTTGGGGTTGATGGAAGCTACTTTCGATTGGCCGACACATCCGCGAACGACAAGGAGTTTGGCAGAAAAACTGGCAGAACCGAAGCAGCCTACCCTCAACTACTGGCGATTTTTTTGACGGAGTTGTCGAGCCACAAGGTCGTCGACGCGTCTTTTCATCACTGTTTGTCGGGAGAACGGGAACCGGCTCGAGCGATGATAAGTAGGCTCAACTCAGATGACCTTCTGATCATGGATCGTGGATTTCCGTCCTATGAGATATTTTGGGACTGTCGATTGGTCGGTGGCCACTTTCTTGCTCGTATCAGTAAAAAATGGCAGCCTAAGGTGCTCAAAGACCTGGGAAATGGAGACCAGATCGTTCTCGTAAAGCCGCGCCAGCATGCCAAGAAACGTCAGGTAAACAGAGGCTTTTCTTCGAAATCGAGCCTAACATTGAGGATGATCTCATACACCGTCAACGGGGGGGAACTCATTCGACTTCTTACAGATCTCTTGGACCCAGAAATGTACCCTGCGAGAGAACTTGCCGAACTCTATTACAATAGGTGGGAATCTGAAATGGTTTTTGATGAATACAAAGTCCAGCTACTCGGAACCCGAACGGGTAAACAGCCTACCAGTTTTCGAAGCAAGAAACCTGAGGGCGTATTGCAAGAGGCCTATGGCGTACTCATCATCTATAACCTCATCAGGGACATGATCTGTCTCGCTGTTGAAAATTCAGATCGGCCGCTCCGGCCACTTCAAATCAGCTTTCAAGAAACCATTGAAATCCTAAGCATCTACGTTGTGCAATTCGAAACCAAGAAATGCAAACGTCGCTTAATGAAATCGATGTTACGAGAAATCGCCGCCTGTGTACTCCGAGAGCGGCGGGGACGAAGATGTCCTCGAAAAATCAAAATCAAAATGACGAGATACCCTAGAAAACGAAGCTCAGACAAAGAGCTACCACCAATATTACGAAACGCTGTTCAGCTCCAAAGGATCGCTTAATTCATGGGCATTGGAATTAAACCCGCTTGATGCGTGGGGGGGCCGAAGTATCGTGTTCTCAGGGGGTTCGAGTGCAAGGAGTGAGCGACCTGAGGAGCGGATAATAGTTGGGCCTATTTGAGCACCGGAAGGGTGATCACGACGCAGCAATCGGGCCCTCTGAGGACGCGAGACGAGGTTTTCTCACGCATCAAGCGGGTTAAAGTTTACGTCAGACAGAACACCGAGGTTTATCAAACTCCACGACGAATGGCTCACCCGAGGCGACCGGAACCCAACGGTTCCCCTGGAAGAATTATTTCAGATGAAGACCCACAGCACTGGAGCCCTCACCGCGGATCAGCATCGACAGCAGGATGCCCTTTACGAATCCCGGCCCGTCTACGACGTGGTCATCGTAGGCACTGGTATGGCGGCTCTCACCGCGGCGGCCTTACTTGCTCAATCCGGACGCAAGGTGGCCATGCTGGAAGCCCACGACATCCCCGGTGGCTACGTTCACTCCTTTCGCATGGGAGATTTTCATTTTTGTGCCCAAATCCACTATGTATGGGGTTGTGGGGAAGGAGAGCGCGTTCACCGGTTTCTGAAAAAGCTGGGCTTGGACAAGGACATACTCTTTGAGCCCCTGGACCCCGAAGGTTACGACCACGTGATTCTGCCCGATGGGAAGCGGGTGGCCATTCCCTGCGGCTACGAAAAGCTGGCCGTAAACATCGGAGCCGCCTATCCTGGCCAGGAGGAGCCCGTCAAAAAGTTCACCAGCCTTCTGGAGCGCTTGACGGCTGAAGTGAAACGCATTCCTGCCAAGATTCGATGGTGGGACGTGATCACCAAAGGATGGCAATTTCCGACCCTGATCGGCAACCACCGGAAAACTCTGCAGCGAGTGTTTGAAGAATGTGGGTTGAGCAGGGAAGCCCAAGCCGTGCTCATTGCCAATTCTGGCAACTTCATGTGTCCGCCCGAAAGGCTTTCGATCCTGGCCTACAACGGTCTCTTTTCAGGCTACAATCGCGGGGCTTACTATCCCAAAAAGCACTTTCGACACTTCATCGATCGTCTGGTTGAGTTCATCACCTCCCAAGACGGTTGTCATATCTACTATGAACAAGAGGTGGTGGAAGTCCAGGTCCGGGGTGACCAGGTTGAATCGGTGAGCACCAAGGATGGAAAGTGTTTCCGGGCGCCCTTGATTCTCTGCAACGCGGATCCCCAGAGAATGTCCCAAGTGATCGGGCGCCACCGTTTTCCGAAGTCCTTTCTGCCCTCCCTGGAGTATGAATATTCAGGCACGGCGGTCACCGTCTACCTGGGTATCAAAGGCATCGACTTGCGAGACTATGGCTTCGGGCGACACAACACCTGGCATCTTGAGCAATGGTGCCTGAACCAAACCTGGTCCGAGGCCCTCCGGGGCGACTGGAGTAAACCCTGGCTCTTCATGGCCACTCCCAGCCTGCACACCCCTGAACCAGGAACCTGCCCCCCGGACAGCCAGATTTTGGAGTTGGCTACCGCCGCCGACTATCATCACTTCCGAAAACTGCGAGAAACCGATATGCGCGCTTATCGCAAGGAAAAAAAGATGGTCGAGGACCGTCTTATCGATCTCGTGGAGGAACACCATGTCCCCGAGCTGCGCCGACACATCGCGCTCCATGTGGCCGGCTCCCCCACCACCAACGAAGATTATTGCTGGGCCCCCAAGGGGCACGCCTACGGACAGCAACTCACCCCCGAATACATGGGC
>JBJHCR010000051.1:1707-22931 GCA_050486105.1 Vulcanimicrobiota bacterium | reverse complement strand
TCTCAAAGCGAAGACTCCCTGGAAGAACTTCTTCTGGTGCAATGCCGCTAGCGGCTACCCTGGAGTGAATGGCACCATAGGTACCGGAATGAGACTCTACATGGAGCTGACCGGCGATCGTTTTTGGAACCCAGCCGAAGAGCCTTAAACGGGTTTAAGGCCCTTGAGAACCGCCTGGGCCACCCTTTGGCCACAGCGAGCCGCCCCTTCTAACCAGGGGGAGTTGAGGTAATCTCCGCACAGATAGAGCCCCTCTTTGCCTTGATCGTTTGTTAGAAAAGTGCGTACCTCCTCCAGGTGCTGGCAATCAAACTTTGGCATAGCCTCCTCCCAACGCATCAAATCGTGAGGCTCAGCCCCCTTGAGTTCTGGCTTGAGCCGAACCAATTCGTGATAGACCAGCTCGAAGATCGATTGATCTGAGGATGTCCAGAGGCTACGGGCCGCCGATTCGTGCAACCCGACATTCACCAAAGCCAATCCAGACTTGTTTCGCGCCGAAGCTTTGAGGGCCTCGTTGGTGAACTCGCAGATCAGCGAACTCTCCACAAAAGGCACGTAAAAGCAATGAGCCCGACCCAGAATGCCGTAGGGAACATGAAAAGAGCAATTGATGGTGCAGGCAAATCTTGTCTGAGCCAGCAAACTCCGATGGCCGGAAAGAGCCTCGGGCAGGAGCGACCGGGCAGGAGAAGCCGTGGTTGCCAGCACCACCCGATCAAAGACTTCTTCACCTCCTGGCCAGCCAACCACCCATCCTTCATCCTTGCACTTGAGCACGTTGACAGCAGTGTCAGTTCTCACCGACACATTCTTGGCGATCGATTCGGGAAGGGCACTCATTTCACCCACCGTGTGCAAAACGCTAAAATCCGAGCTTGGATCCGCCCTCTTTCGAAACAGTGAGAGAAAGACCGACAAGCTGGTTTCCGAAGCCCGATAGAACATCATACAAGTGTGAAATCCATCCAAGATGTAGTCGGCGAATTCTTCACCGATCTCTCTCTTGGCATAGCTGTAGGCGTCCTCAAGATTGAGTTCCGCCGGAACTGTACTCAAGTCGAAAAAATCCAAGCCGTCATACTTTCGCCTCATTTGGAAGCCAAATTCAAGAAATTTGATCCGACTCCAAAGCCCCAGGGTGTCCATCCTTATAATGTCTCTTGCCGAACTGAAGTTCATGGTATGGAAGGCGCCGTTGCGATAGACTAGGTGCTGAACAGGGCTGAGATTTTCCACCTGAACCTGGAGTTCTTCGGCCAGAGCGAGGACTCTGGGATAATCCTGAATCAGAAAATTAGCCCCTAAGTCGAAGGCTTGCTCCTCACCAAAGCGAGTGCGCATCCGCCCTCCCACCGCAGTCTCCTTCTCGAAAACCTGAACTGCAAGCCCAGCCTTCTTTAGCTCTAAGGCGCAAGTCAAGCCACTGATGCCTGCACCAATCACTGCTATGGATTTCTCCAAGAATACCTCCAACGTTGTCAATCCTTATGATTTTTTGGAGAGCATTCAAGAACCCCTCTTAGGAGTTTTCTCGCTCAAGGAGGTGACAGCTGCTCAACATGAGACTGGGGGAAAACTCTGGTCCCGGACGAAAGGGGAGCGCCCCCGACTAACAGATTCTGGGCAACTGCTCTCCACTCAACAGGTCCACCACCCGCAGCCCGCCCAGAGCGTTGCGCAGCACCACCTGATTCGGAAACCGAGTGCTCACTTCACCGATCTTGACGGCGAGGGGTCCCAAAGCTTCTAGGGCAGCCGGACCCGCCGTTGAGTCCACAAACACCAGAAAGCGCCCCTCGTTGGCCACGTAGAGAGGGTCCAAGCCGAAGAGTTCGCAGACGGCCTTAACCTGGGGTTCCACCGGAACGGCCTCCTCCTCCAAGAGAACACCGAAGCCTCCCAGCTTGGCCAACTCACAGAGGACGCTTGCCACTCCCCCTCGGGTGGGATCGCGCATGAGCCGAACGGCTTGGCACCCGACCGCCTGAAAAAGACCAGCGACCTCTCCATGCAAGGGGGCCGAATCGGTGACCACCTCGCTGTCAAATTCTAGCCCTTCGCGCACCGAAAGGATGGCCACCCCGTGGGCGGCGATCGGTCCGTTCACCAAGATCCAATCGCCCTCTTGCACCCTGTGGACCCCGAGGTCCACTCCCGGGGCCAACGTCCCCAGCCCGGTGGTGGTGATGAAGATCCCGTCGCCCTTGCCCCGCTCCACCACCTTGGTGTCCCCGGTGACGATGGCAGCCCCCACTTCTGAGGCCGCTCGAGCCATGGACTGCACCACCCGCTCCAGGTCGGAGAGCAGCAGCCCCTCTTCGAGTATAAAAGCCGCCGACAGGGCCAACGGCTGGGCTCCGGCCATGGCCAGATCGTTGATGGTGCCGTGCACCGCCAAACTCCCGATGTCCCCTCCGGGGAAAAACAAGGGCTGCACCACGTAGGAGTCGGTGGTGAAGGCCATCTTACCCTCCGGGGCGGCCAAGATCGCGCTGTCCTGCTGCCGGGACAATTCCGGGTTCTGGAAGGCCCGCACGAAGGTCTGCTGTATCAGCTGCCCCATAAGCCGCCCTCCCCCTCCGTGGGCCAGACGGACAACCTCGCTCAAACTTCACAACCCTGGTAGCGAAAGTAGGCCGCGCAGGCTCCTTCGGTGCTGACCATGGGAGCCCCTAACGGATGCTCAGGAGTGCATTCGGTGCCGAAGGCCGGACATTGGTTTGGTTTCAAGCTACCCAGCAAGACTTCACCAGCCCGGCATATCGAATCTGGGACGGGAGGCGGCTGGGTTCTTTTCTCACCGAAGTATCGCGCCTCAGCGTCGAATCTAGCCCACTCGGGTCTGAGAGCGTATCCGCTTTCCGGGATCAGCCCTATCCCCCGCCAAACCTGATCCCTCACCTCAAAAACCTCCTGCATAACTCGCAGCGCCTGGGGGTTCCCTTCGGGTCGAACCACCCGGCCGTAGGCGTTCTCCACTTCGGCCTGCCCGCGCCTGAGTTGACGGACGGCCCGAAGGATCCCCCCCAACAGATCCAGCGGTTCAAAACCGGTGATGACGATGGGTACCCCAAAACGCTGGGCCAAAGGTTCATACTCTGCGGTGCCGGTGATGGTGCACACATGACCGGCAGCCAAGAAGGCTTGCACCTGATTATCTGGGGCCCCAAGGATGAACTCCATGGCTGGAGGCACCCGCACATGACTGCAGAGCAAACTGAAGTTCTCCAAACCCAAACGAGCAGCTTGCTGCACCACCAGGGCGTTGGTGGGAGCGGTGGTCTCGAAGCCCACCCCAAAAAACACCACCTGGCGATGCGGGTTGCTCTGGGCCAATTTGAGAGCATCCAAGGGACTGTACACCATGCGCACCGCTCCCCCTCGGGCCTTGACACCCAACAGGTCTTCTCGACTGCCGGGCACCCTCAGCATATCCCCGAAGGAAACCAGGATCACCCCAGGGTCCGAGGCCAGCTCCATGGCCCTATCCAGAATATGCCTTGGAGTCACACAGACCGGGCAACCGGGGCCGTGCACCAAAGACACCGATTCGGGTAAGAGCCGATCGATGCCAAAGCGGATCAGGTTGTGAGTTTGCCCCCCACAGACCTCCATCAAGGTCATCGGGGTTGCACCCACCTCCAAGGCGATAGCTCGAAGCAGACTCTTGGCCTGCTCCCCATCGCGATATTCATCCAGATAACGCATCGCCGCTCTCTTCCAACTCAGCGGACAATTCAGCCACCTCGCCCAACTCCTCCAAAAGTCGAAAAACCCGCTCGGCTTCTTCGGCGTCGATGCGGCTGATGGCAAAGCCCACGTGAACGATGACGTACTCCCCCACCTGGGCCTCGGGACAAAAGGCCAGGCACACCTCCTTGGTCACTCCGTCGAAATCGATCCGCCCCATGGCCAAGCCGCTCTGGTCCACGAAGCGCTCAGCTACCAGTCCGGGAATCCCTAGACACACAGCGAAAACTCCTGATCCACCAGACGGGTTAACTCGGGCAAGGCTCGCTCCACTTCTGCGGACAGCCCCCGGCCTAGGGTGACGTCTTGGATCTCCACCCCAAATAAGGTGCACTGCTCCGGGAGAGACCGTCCCAAACGGCGACCCAACTCCAAGACTTGCAGCGGATCCAGGGTGTGGGTGGAAAAGCGTACCGACTGGGACACTGGCGGCTGGGACAGATCGAAGCGGTGAATAGTACCCGCCGGGGATCCGCTCTTCACCGCATCCACCAAAACCGCTCGGCGAACCTCGGTCATGACCTCCAATAAACTCAAAGGATCGTCCCCAACACAAAAACGCTCCAAGCCCGCCCTCTCGGGGTATCGTTCCAAGAACACCAAGCCCACAGCGTCATCACCTCTCAAAGCTTTGCCGATCCCCACCAAAAGGTCCCTCATCCCTTCTTGAGCTCCAACGTCAAAAAGTGGGTAGCGCAGGAGATGCAGGGATCGTAGTTGCGGATGGCCTGTTCGCAGGTCCAGGTGGCCTCCTCTAAGGGCAAGTCCAACAAGTCTGGGGCTAAGGCTCTCAAATCTTCTTCGATGGTGGCCTGATTCTGGGAGGTGGGAGGAACGATGGTAGCCGCCTGAATGAGGCCGTCGTCGGCGATGGTGTAGCGGTGGTATAAGGTGCCTCTAGGAGCTTCGGTGAGACCGTGGCCGGTGCCCGCTTTCACCTGGTACTCGACCACAGGTTGTTCCGGGGGTTGGTAGGCCTGCACCAGGCGCAAGGCCTCTTCGAAGGCAAAAACGATCTCCACCGCCCTGGCCACAATGGAGTGAAACGGGTTCAGCAGGGGCAGCTCGAGACCGGTCTCCCTCAAGGCCTCGGCGGCTAAGGGCGGAAGTAGATCGTGGTTGAGGTTGAGGCGGGCCACTGGGCCGACCTGATAGAAACCGCCTCCTTTGCGACGACAATGCAGAGCGTTGGAATGAGGAACTTGAAACTCCTCAAAGTGGTCGGGAAAGTCTTGGCACCTGATGTCCAGACCCAAACTCGAAACCAAGCGACCCCGATTCATGGGGTATTCCTGAGGATGCCGCAGAGCCACAAACTCGTACGCTCGTTCGAGTTCTGGAAAATCGAAGCCCGAGACCCAGCGCACCAACTCCTGAGCGATAGCTAGGCCCGCCGTCAAGGGCTCCACTAAGGAGCGCAGGTCTTTGGCTCGGGGGGCTCTATAGAACCCGCCGACCCGAACGTTGATGGGGTGCACCTCCCGGCCTCCCACAGTGCGCACGATCTCGTTGCCGGCCTTTTTGAGGGCCAGGCCTTTTTCCACCACCTCGGGATGGGTTTCAGCCATCTCCAAGACGCTGGCTTTACGCAGAAAATCTGGGGCGTGTAGCATGAGCACGTGCAGGGCGTGGCTCTCGATCCACTCACCGCAATAAAGCAGCCGCCTCAGCGCCGACAACCAAGCTGGGGGTTCGAGGCCCAAGATATCCTCCATGGCCGCCACCGAGCTCATCTGATAGGCCACCGGACAGATGCCGCAGATGCGGGCGGTGATGTCGGGCACCTCAGCGTAACTGCGCCCTCGAAGAAAGGCTTCAAAAAAGCGGGGGGGTTCAAAGATGTCCAGGCGAACCTCCAGCACCTCAGTTCCTCTGGTCTCGATGTAGAGGGCCCCTTCGCCTTCCACCCTGGCCAAGGCGTTAACTTTGATGGTGCGCTTCTTCAAGCTGTTCGCTCGCTTTCTTAAAGGCTGGAGCCCAGGCATTGAAGGTTCTCAGCAGTCGAACCTGCTCCTGGGGGCTGACTCCAAGCTCTCCCAGGCGACCACCTAAAGCCAGGCAGTTGGACGTCTCGCTGGGGCCAAAGCAGCCGTAGCAGCCGCGGTTGTAGCTGGGGCAGAGCACCCCGCAACCCGACTGGGTGATGGGGCCGAGGCAGGGGGTGCCGTGAGCCACCATGACGCAGGTGAGCCCTTGACGCTTGCAATCCACGCACAGACTGTGGCGGCTGACATTAGGCTTGCGGCCATTGAGAAAGGCGTTGATCAACTCCAGCAACTGTTCCCGATTGATTGGGCAACCTCTGAGTTCGAAATCGACCCGAACAAAATCCGCCACCGGACGGGTCTCGGCCAAGGTCGAGATGAACTCAGGGCTAGCGTAAACCAGTCGGATGAACTCCTCCACCTCGGCGAAATTTCTTAAGGCCTGGATGCCTCCGGCGGTGGCGCAAGCCCCGATGGTGACCAGAAACTCGCTCTGGGCTCGCACCTCCTTGATGCGCTCGAGTTCTTCGGGGGTGGAGATACTGCCCTCCACCAAGGAGAGCTTGTAAGGCCCGGCGACCTGAGAGCGAGTGGCCTCCAAGAAATAGGCGATCTCCACTTGTCCGGCCAAGGCCAACAATTCGTCTTCGCAGTTGAGGACCGACAACTGACAGCCATCGCACGACGAGAACTTCCAAACAGCAAGCTTTGGACGCGTGGACATGGGCTACAACTCCTTCACCGAGAGGAAATCTGCCACCTGGTCTAGGCGCACCACCGGACCATCTCGACACAAAAACAAGGGACCAAACTGGCAATGCCCACAGAGACCGTGGCCACACTTCATGTTGCGCTCGTGAGACAAAAAAATGTGGTCCTTGGGAATCCCTCTCCCGGCCAATTCGCGCACCGAGACCCTCATCATGATCTCCGGACCGCAGACGAAGGCCATCGCCCTTTCAGGCTTGAGGCGACGGTCCACCCGGCTGAGCAGATTGGTCACCAAGCCGACGTTCAGTCGCCATCCCGGTTCCGAGCGGTCCACCGTAACTAAGAACTCGAAATCAGTGCGAGCCAGCCAAGCGGCGACTTCCTCCTTGTACAACTGCTCGCTGGGACTGCGAGCCCCGTAAAGCACCCAAACCCGGCCAAAATCCTCTCGTCGGGAAAGCACCTGATCGATCACCGGCCGCAACGGGGCCAAACCCAAACCTCCGGCCATGAGGACGAGGTCTTTGCCTCGGGCTTGGTCCACCGGCCAGGGATTGCCATAGGGTCCCCGCAAACCGAGCACCGTCCCAGGTTCAACTTGGCATAAGGGGTTGGTCACCGAGCCCACCGCAGCCACGGTGTGTTCCAGAGGTTCCAAACGCGAAAACGAAATCGGCACCTCCCCCACCCCGTACAAGTAGAGCATGGAGAATTGACCAGGGCGTGCCTCGACTAAGGACTCGTTTTTCGGGCTCAGTCGAAAAGTCACGGTGTAAGCGTTTTCTTGGGTCTTGCTCTCAACCAGATAGGGTTGGGGCAAATAGACGTTCATTTCGACCTTCAACTCCCCCCACCCGGCCTATAGAGGTCCAAAAGGCGAACCCGAGTGGCCTGCAGGCGACCAGCCACCATGGCCAGCAGGTTCTTGCTCACCGCATAGCCCAGTTCGGGGTGCTGCTCCATAGCAGCACGCAGCTTGGGGCCATCGAAGACCACGGCGTCCACCGGCTCCACGGCCACGATGTCAAAGCAGCCCAGATATGGCGGAAAAAACCAACTCCAACCGGCCACCTGGTCCGGGCCCAAGGTCTGCAACCTGAGCGCTCCCGGCCCTGGGGTGTCGAGTTCTACCGCCGCCAGACCTTCGAGCAACAGCACGAAGCTCTCCGCTGGGGCTCCCTCCCTCAAGAGTAGCTCCCCGGGCTGATAGCGCCGCAAAGCAGCCAGAGGCTGCAGCAATGTCAACAGCTCTGGGGATAAGTGTTTGGTGAAGGGATGCTCCCTAAGGGCCTGCTCTACGGTCATCGTCGGTCGTCCCTTTCCTTGGTAGGATTGGCGGCGATGGCGGCCACCTCTTCGGTGAGGTCGATACCCACGGGACACCAGGTGATGCAGCGAGCGCAACCCACGCAGCCGGAGCTTCCGAACTGGTCGTGCCAGGAGGCCAGTTTATGAGTCAACCATTGGCGATATCGAGAACTCAGCGACTGCCTCACCGGATGGCCGTTGGTGAAGGTGAAGTCGAGATTGAAACAGGAATCCCAGTGCTGGGTCCGCTCTGCCGAGGCGCCCACAAGATCCGTATGGTCCTCTACGGTGGTGCAAAAGCAAGTGGGGCAGACCATGGTGCAGTTGGCGCAGCCCAGGCAGCGGGAAGCCACCTCCTCCCACTGAGGGTGTTCGAGATTGCCCAAAAGCAGGTCTCTGATCCCCTCGGTCTTCATCCTGATGGGCATGCTCTCGGCGGTCTGTTGAACCCGAGATTGAGCCTCTTCGATCTCAACGAGCTCGGCCTCTCGAACAGACAGCTCCCCGAGGATCTCCTCTCCGATGGGACTACCGCTGCGGATCAGAAAAACCTCAGCCAACTCGTTCAAGACCAGATCGTACCCTGCGCGAACCTGAGGTCCAGCATCCATGGTGGTGCAAAAGCACATGTCGCCAGCTTCCATGCACTCCACTGAAATGATCAGCGGCCGCTTTAAGGGCGCCTCGGCAAAGACCTTGTCCAGTATTCCTAAAGCCGCCAACTCGCAAGCTCGGACTCCGAGAAAAGCCGTGGGAGGCGGTTGCTCAGGCTCTTCAAATCGCAAACTATCCTCAGTTTTCAAGGCCCGAAATAGAGTCTTCCTGGGGGGGTGCACATGGCGCTACCAAGACTGAGGTGCCACGGTGTAGCCAAAGTAGGCCTGGTCGTCTCTAGGGACCAATCGATAGCGACCCGGGGCTTGCTGGTCGGTCCAACCCTTGGGAAGTTGACTCGCTCCGTCGATCTCAGCGTAGACGATGGCGCCGTCTTCTGCGATGGGCCCGATCACTCGGTACCCCCTCTGATGCAAGCAAACGATCAGGCTATCGAGTTGGACTTTGGGAAAAGCTTGCCAGGAGTGGCTCATAGGATCCATGGTACCAAAAACGCCGAACTCTCAAGATGATCTGGATCAACGGCAGAGAATCTCAATTAGACGGGCTTGGCTGATAAGGGGCCTGATAGGTGGCAGTTCCAGTGTAAACCGATTCTACGAATTCTCGAGTGGCGGTGTAGTGAAACAAGACCACATCGGGCTTTGGCTCGGTGACCCCGCTATACCCAAGTTTGCTGTTCACGATCAGGGGATTGTTCGACAGAGACTCGTCATAGAGCAGCTTGGAGTTCCCCTCGGCGGTTAGAGCTCGACCCATAAAGCCACCAAAGAGGCTGGCGTCATCAGAAAGATGTCCCTCAGCCGTGCCACCCACGACAGCTCCAAACACCTGGCTATTTCCTAGCATTCGAAACTCCTGGGGAGAGCCATCGTCGTGATCCACAAAAATGAGTTGAAAGTGTCTGGTGTCTCCCCCCACATTAACTCTAGCAGCGTCTCCGAAAACCGCGTCGTTGCCTACATAAAAAACTACAGGTTCAGTCGCAGTCACGCTAGGGTCCAATGTCAAAGTTCCGTTGATCTCGATGCCGTCAGGGAAAAAGTACTCTCCCGGAGCCACGTGCATGTCACCCCCCTGGAGGGACAAGGATTGATAGGTGGTTGCATAGATGGAGTTGGTCGCGTTGAGAGTTGCTGGATTGGATATATCCATGGGTGCTTGATAGTAGCTCGGGGCAACCTTAGGCACCGAGAAACGCGGTACTTTGGTGGGATCGGGTCGGTCAACGATTGGTCCGCTGACCTTGGAAACATCGACCTGCTGTTGGTTGTCTTGCGGCTTGGAAAGCGAACCTTGGACCATTGAATTCTCATCTAGGGTGACGTAACGGTTGGTGCCCACATCCCCGTTGGCATTGACCGCCGACATATTCAAGTCCGCAGCCCCATTGGAATCGAGGGTAAATGGAGGCTGGGCCGGATTGAAGCTTCCGGTGGTGGCATTGCCGGCCAGAACCAGGCTCGAGTCAGTGAAAGCTGCGTGAAATAATTGGGGCTGCCTGCGAGCGATCACTCCCGTCATGGCGTGCAGTTGGACCGTGCCACGTCCATCGTAGATCCCCATGGCGGCGCAGTACACTGCTCCAGCCGGGACTTTGGTCCCGTCGGGAGCAGTCAATTCCGAGCCCTCAGCGCCATCAACGTTGTTGGTGACTTCCACGGTGTAACTCACGTGGGGCGAGTGGGGCACCTTGAGGCCGATCAAGGCGTCGTCCGGATTTGTCCCCCAACTAGGATTCTGGATGAGATTTAGGAGAGCGTGTTGCAAGCCGGCGTAGGCTCCGTAACGACAAGCGCTGGACTCTTGACGAGTTTTGCTGGCCTCCAAGTTGGTCACCACTTGCATCCCCAAGGCCCCGGTCAGGGCGAAGAAGAGGGCACCGATGATCAGAACCGTCATCAAGGCGTAACCAGAACCGTTCGAATTTTTGTGGCAGGCGTTGGCAGTCATAGGAACATCCTTTCAATGCTTAGGAACAACAGCGGTCGAGGTGGTTAGTCGGGAAGGTGTGGCTCCCTCAAAAACGGTAACCTGAAGTCGAAACTCCAGAATCTTGTCACCAGAAACATCAAAATCGGTGACGTTCCTCGCTAAAACACGGCGTTCACCGGCGATCAAGGACTGGAAATAGCTAACTCCCTTATTCAGGCCCAAGGGGGAAAGGTCCGGCACAAAAGTGGTGAACGCGGGAAGATTCTCTCGGCTCTGCCTTAAATGCCCCTGGGCAGAGTCAAACCACACACCGACCAATTGTCGCCAAATCAGATGGTCGTTGTGATAACCTACTCCGCCGACACCTCGTGGAGAAACGTAAACCAAACCGGGTGGCTCGACACCTGGCTGGTATAATCGAATCCCCTCGGCGCTAGACTCGGAGATCTCCCGACATACCTGGCTCAGAGCAAACAAGCTCACCCGTTGGAGCTCGGCTCGAGTTTCCCCCCTCTTGAGATAATCCAATCCGCTGCGCACCAACAACCCGATGGACGCCGACAGGATCCCGAAAAGGAATATTCCGATGATGAGCTCCAGCAGGGAGAATCCTCTCCCCCGCCTACTCCTATTCAACCTCAAAACGTCATCCATCTCGCACCTTCATGGTATCAAGGCGATAGATGGCTTTCTTGTCGGTCCCGTCGGCCAAGTCGTAATGCACATCAACTCGAATAAACTTTACCCCGAAATCATGCCCCAAGAAAATGAAAGCGATCACTCGAACTTCAACATCGTAGCGGTTGACTATGGTTTCGCCCCGTATCTCCCACACTTGCTCAAAGGAACCCTCGGAACTCTGGACGGCAAAGTAGTCCTCGGCCAAGACCCTGTCCATCTCCGCATCGGCAAGATCGGCAGCAACCAGCATTTGTCCCACCTTCATCTGGGCCCGGGCGTGCATAACCCAGACCGAGGTTAGGCACGAAACCACCATGGAAAAAAGGAATGCCGCAATAACTACTTCCAAGAGCGAGAACCCGTTTCGACACTTCACTGAATAAAAGGTACCATATCAGGTAAAGAAAAACACAGGAATTTTTTAAAGTTTGGGTTTCCCGCAGAAGCTCCAGTCGGTATCATGGAGATATGAGTAAATCTCTGCTTCCCACCTCTCGCATATGGCGTTTTGGACTTATCGGTGCTGGCACATTTGGACTGGCAGGTTTTGTCACCGGAATCGTTCTATGCTTGAGCTATCGGATACCCATTCCCCCTCTGTTCATCACGGAGTTGTCTTTCATAGTCGGTGGTTGCCTGGGGGCAGCTCTTGCTCTCGCCACCGAGGGTCAATTCAAGCCAGATACCAAACTTCCGTCCTCAGAAGGTGAAACAGAGCAGTGGCGCACATTATGAGAGCCGGAGACTAGTGCAACGTCTGTGAAGTTCGTCCCTACTGAATGGTGGTCAGGCGCCGGGTACCCGCGCTTGCGTGGGTGACGCAAGGAGAAGCGAACGCTTAATACCAGGCGTATTTGAGTGAGCTTCGACGCTGCGAGAGAGGATGCATGGCCGCCAGGGCTAGGGACGAATTTTGCGGACGTTCTACTAGGAGAACACCCTTGCACGTGATGATCACCGGCTCAAACCGAGGCATAGGCTTGGAGTTCGTCAAACACTTTCGTGAGGATGGGCATCGAGTGACCGCCCTGTGTAGAAAGTCTACGCCGGAGCTCGATGCTCTCGGGGCTCACGTCCGTGAAGGTTACGACGTCAGAGTGGAGCAAACTCTCCCCGAACAAGACGCCATCGACTGGCTGATCTTAAACGCTGGGATCTGGCGAGATGAAAGCCTGGACAACATGAACTTCGAATCCATAACAGAGCAATTCGAAGTGAACACGTTAGGGCCCCTCCGAGTCCTGACTTCAGTTCTTCCTAGGCTGAGGCGGGGATCAAAAGTTGGTCTGCTCACCAGCCAGATGGGCTCTATCGCCGACAACTCCTCAGGGGGAAGATACGGTTACCGGTTATCCAAAGCAGCCTTGAACGCCGCCGGAGTCTCTCTGTCCCACGATCTCAAGGAGCGGGGGGTGGCGGTGGCTCTCCTTCACCCGGGCTTTGTGGCCACCGACATGACAAACCACCGTGGGAGCACCACCCCCAAAGACTCGGTGCGAGGCTTGGTCCGAGTCATGCGTGCGCTGAGCCTGGAAAACAGCGGTGGATTCTGGAATTTTCGTGGAGAAACTTTGCCTTGGTAGTCCGTTGAGGCCCATGGGGAGGTTGATAGTGGTTCAGGCTCGCATCTTCCAGACAAGAGAGGAGCGACCATGCTCAAGCACACCTTAACCTTTGTCCTCGGGGCCGCCTGCCTACTGCTTCCGATCCAAGCGTCGGCCCAAACCGAGGCTCAACGGGCCTTTTTCGAGAACCTAAGAAGTCACCATGGCCTCAGCATGACCGGGCACACCGTCTTCTCAGTGCCTGGACCTAACGATTCCATGACTGGGGCCAAGCTGACCCTGCGCTTCGAGCGCCACTCAGATACGGAAGTTCGGGTCCCTTTCCAAGTGGACGAGGATCACTCGAGAACTTGGGTCATCACTTTGACCGAAGAGGGTCTGCTGCTCAAGCACGACCATCGGGACCCCGACGGCACTCCCCACGAAGTGACAGAATACGGAGGATGGGCCGATGACAGTGGCACCGCCCATCGGCAGTTCTTCGCCGCCGATGAGCACACTCGAGAGCTCTTCCCTCACGCCAACAACGCTGGTTGGACGTTGTGGTTCGAGCCCCAAAAGGAGCAGCTTTTGTACTATGTGGAGAATGCGGGAAAATTGAGATACAGGGCAGTCTTCTCTGACCCTGTACCGACCGAAGGTGGAGATCTCGATTAGGGTCGAGGGTGAAAGATCACAAAGTCATTGGGGAGTTCGTTCTGCTCTCCTTCGGGTGGCGGCGGCAAACGCTCGGCCAAGAGGCCACTGGCTGCCTCTAGGGTCGTGAGGAAAGTTTGTCCCCGCTGCCCGGCCTTGAGCTGCCCCACTGCGATATCTCTCAAAGCCTCCACATCGCTCTGCTGCAAGACCTTCATGGCCTGCTGATCGCAGAGGATCACCACTCTATGTTCAAACAGTGAGACATATATGAGCACCCCGGCTTGAGCCTCGGTGCAAGCGACCCGTCGTTGGGCAAAGACATGAGAGGCGGCGCGAAGAACCTCCTGCTCAATTTCCGTTTGGCTAACGAAGAATCGACGCAGTCCGTGGACGTAGGTGGCCAAAACGTTGCCCAGAACAAATCCAACGGCGACAGCTAAGCTCAACCAGACTAGACCTGGCGGGGCAACCACAGCCCACTCTCCTACCGACGAATCGGCCATGAGTCCGGGAAGCCGATAAGTCACTGCCAGGAGTGCCAGGGCCGAAATTAGGCCTAGTATAGACTCAGCCCGATCATAGCGGCCCGACTCGGTAGCCACGGCGCAGACGAACTCTGCGGCTGTTCGAGCCTCCGCCTGACTGATGGCCTCCTCTACCGAGCGAACTTCCTCTTCGGTCAAGAAACGTCGGGCATCATTCATGGTCTATCTCCCTCACCAACTGCCCGAGGCCCCACCGCCGCCGGAAAAGCCTCCACCCCCCCCAGAAAAGCCGCCCCCCCCTCCGGAAAAGCCTCCGGAAGAAAAACTGCTGGAACTCGAACCATAGCCGTAGCCATAGCCATTGCGGTGATGACCCGAGTTACCAAACATGGACAATCCTAGAAAGACCAACACGAGGAGCACCGTGGTGAACAGCGCAGCGGTGATCAGAAGAACCCCTGCTCCCAGAAGCGGCCACTTCATCTCCTGCACGAAAAAGGCGCCCAGGATCAAGACCAGACCAACCGCACAGAGGAAGAAAATCCATCGGCCATCAAGCAATGAGAAGGTTCCAACATTGTCTCCCAAGGCCGTGAGGGTCTCCAAGAGGTCGGTCTTGGGACCCTTCGCTAGATCCGCCTCGCTCGACATCCGAGCCAAAGCTTCCACCCCAAAAATGATCCCGTCGTGATAGCGGCCGTCTCGAAAGCGAGGGACCATCTCCTTGTCCATGATCTTCTGGCACTGGGAACTCCAACTCTGGTTCCAACTGGACCCGAGTTCGATCCTAGCTTTGCGATCGCCAACGCTAACCAAGACGAGAATACCCTTGCCTTGGGAGTCTTCGTTTAGTTCCCAGGCCTTCATCCAACGCTTGGTAAAAGCCTCAACATCCCCGCTACCTCCATAGATCTCCATCTTCCTGATGGTGACTACAGAGATGGGAATTCCATTATCTCGAAAGGCGGCTTGCTGGACCAAATCCAGCCTTTCCTTATCGTAGATCTCCAGAATCTCGGCCCAATCAAAGAGCACCGGAGGAGGGCTCGGTCTTTCCGGTATCTCGGTTCTCCCCTGGGACACTGAAACGAGAAGGCCAATCAAAACCAGGACGGTGAACACGGGTTGCCATATAGGTCTCGATTTCCGAACGCTCTTGCTCATTTAGGAAACTTTGATAGTGGCTAGGAATGTCCTTGTCTGCTCGACTACCTCTCGGGCGAACGAGCATTTGTTAACTTTTTGCCAAAGCCCTAAACTTTTTCGCACAGCCAGGGATGATAGACTCATCACCCTCTAAGGAAAGCAAGCCGACATGAGACAGCTCGACCACCGAAACTTGACCTCCTTAAATCCCGCTAGCCTTTCAAGTTCCCCTCGTCTACAATCTTCGTTTCGCCCGAGTCCCCAACTCCCGATTTCGACCAACTCTGGTGGTCTTGTCGCCTCAGGGTCACCCTCACGAGTTTTTCAAAGCCAAGGGACAAGCTTGGCTTCAGCCCCACATCGAGCAGCTCCCGTCTTGCAGATCCAAGCCAATGCGGCGGCGGCCATCACCAGCCCATCGCAAAGCTCGGACCGGTGCGAACAAGGCGAGAGCCTCACTTTTCGTCAGGGCCTTAAAGCCGCCCTGACCGGCAACTCAGGAATCAAGGCTATCACCCGCGGCACCAGCCGACTAGGTTTAGCCAGTCGCAGTCTCGGAGCCGTCGCGGGGACGGCAGCGGGGGTGTTAGGGCTGCCCTCAGGTGTTCGACAAGCCCGGGAGTCCTTGAGGGAAGCCCTGAGAACCGGAGAGCGAAGCGATGTCGCTAAGGCCTTTGGGGACATTTCCGGCGCCGGCTCCTCGGCAGCCCAATTGGCGAAGAATTCCCTTGGGACTTACGGAGTTGCAGCCCGACAAGTGGCCAAGCATCAAGCCCGAAAAGCCGCCACCGAAGCCTTCAAGCAGGTCGCCCCTAAGGCGTCTCAAGAGGTGGTCAAGGCGGCTTCTCGCCAGGCCGCCCAGGAAGCTCTGAACCAAACCAAGGCCAAGTTGGCTCAAAGAGCGGTGACCGGTGCTGCCGTGGAGACCGCCAAGTCGACCAGCACCCTGGCTCGAGGAGCCGGAGCCACCACCAGAACCGCGGCCAAAGAGGTCCTCAAACAAGGTGGAACTTCGGCCGCCAAAGCAGCCACCACCGCCGCCGCAAAGAGTGCCGCCAAATCGGGAGCCAAGGCCGCGGGCCGCTTCGTCCCTGGAGTGAACGTCGCTATTGCCGCCTTGGACTCGGCCCAAGCGGCAGCTACCCTGGCCGACCCTAAAGCCAGCACTGCGAAAAAGGTGACCAGCGTGATCACTGCAGCAGGGTCTATCGCTGCCGCCACCAACATCCCTGGTGTGAGCCAAGCTGGGGCCGTGGTCTCTGCAGTGTCTTCGTTCGTCGGCTCGTTTTGGAAAAGGTAAGGAGTTCGTTTCGTGAGTGATCTGGTTTCGAATCTCGTTCTTCCCAAACTTTCTGATCTAGAGGTATTCGTTCTGGCTCCCAGCCCACCCGATTGTGACGAGTTGATCGAGTCCTTGCATCAACAGCTCTGGAAGACAGCTCCTCGCTCCGAACGGAGTCCAGGAGATAGAGTTAAGTGCGGGGACGAGATCGAATGCACTGTGGTGACTGTGGTGAATGGCATCGTTGTTCCAGGCACACCGGTAAAATCCAGCAGATTCGAGGTGAGAGAGTTCGTCCATCTTCCTGGATTCAAAGAGCAACTCGAGCAGATGACCACCTTTTCTGCCTCAACCTTTGACCTTAAGCTGCCCACCAATTACCCTGTTCCGACTTACTCGGACCAGACTGCCACCTTCTATGTGGAGGTCCAAAGAGCTTTTGAAGTTCACATGCCGAACCTCGACGACCCTGAGGCACTCTCCGAAGCCGGCTTGGGAGCAAGCATAGAAGAAGCCTTGAAGAGCGTGGCCGCTCTTAAGGATGATGAGCAAGGTCAAGAATTGTTGCAGGCTGGACTGACGGGAGCTCTTGAGACCTTAGTTGAAGAGATCGACCTAGAACTCCCTGAAGAACTCGTCGAACGCGAACTCCACCGCTTATGGGAATCTAGCGACGGAGCGGTCCTAAAAGAGTTGGAGTTCAGCGAGGGAGAGCTCGCTCTGGCCAGGGAGACCTTTGCCCGAGACCCCAGGTTTCGAACTGAAGTCGTGGAGCGCCTGACTCTCGGCTTAGGGCTGGCCAAATTGATCGAGCAGGAGAATCTCACCTTGAACCCAGAGCAAGTCGAAGTTTTTCTCAACGACGTTCTAGACCAAGCCGGCCTCGCGGTGGAGGCCGCAGTGGAAGAGTTGAGACGCGATTCCACCCTGGTGGAGGTCACGGCTCGTACGGCTCTGGCCAGGGTGGCCAGCGAACACCTGATGAGCCAGGTCAAGATCACCGTTCTGGAGCCCTAGAGATCAAGAGTCGGTGACCAGGGCCTGTACTCGGTTGTTGTAGATCTGAATGGCAATTAGGATGCTGCTAGCGAATTGAGCAGAATGGAGAGCTTCCTCGTAAGCTTGCTGATTCTCAGGGGACTGCTCCAGGTCAAGAAACACCTCCAAGGCCGTCCGCCAACTTTCCACCGCAAGAACGAAGTTGCGATGGACAACTGAAGACTCCAGAGTCACTTCGCTCTCTAGAATGCTGGTCTGTTCATAACCGGCACAAGCCTCCTGGAGCACCTTGTCCAGTTCTTGGAGCACCAAGCACAAATCGCCGTACTCGCCCCCATCGCGATAACTCTTCAGGGCGGACTCAAAACGGCAGTAGGTTTCGGTCTTCCATTGCTCTTCACTAAGACCATCAGCGATCTGCTGGATTTCGTCTTCAAGGCCCGACTCCGAGGTTTGGGAGACTTCACTTCTAGGGGGGTAGCTCTCTCGAAATTGGAGCAGTTTCTCTAAGGGGAAAACACCGCCGCTCAAGTCATCTTGAATGGCCCGCAGATCCCAAAAGATATCACCGAGTCGGCTTTCCTCCCAATCGATATTGGCTGCTTCGTACTCCGAAACAGCGTTCTCGATTTCAGCAAGAACACCACCGAGGAGCTCTTCGACTTGCTCCACCGAGCATCTCTGGAGTTCCGTGAAGGCCAACCATCTGACAAACTCTTCAAAGGTCACGGTGGGGGGATTTCGCTTCCTGGCTGCTCTTCACCCGCCGAGGCAAGCTCCCAGGTAAGGAAACCTACCTGGAGAACCCTCACCCAATATAAGGAGAATGACCTTGAGACCTCCCATTGGATATCAAGCCCTGCGCATAACCGTGCGCAGCGCATCGGTCATAGCCGAAGAGCAACCAGTTTGGCGCTTCGGTGAACGCTATCGAGCTCAGCAACTCTTTAGGGATCCGGAAACTGTCCGTCGGTTCATCGACGACTTCCTTCGGCATGAAGCTGAATTTTTCGCGCAGGCTCGACATCGGGAATCCGGCCTGACCTACGACGGCTGGAACCTGTGCCCGGAGACCAGAGAACCTGTGTTCCGCAGGCCGATCAGCGCGGCCTCCAAGGAGTGTCTCGACTTGGCCATCTTGATCAAGGGTCTCTATGGAGACCCTATCGTTTCTCAGGTGATCAGCCCCGACGATCTCGAGCAAGCAGAGCATATCTCTGCCGCGATCCTGGAACGAAAACTGAAGTCCTACCAAAGATACCAAGCCGACTTTCCGGGGTTTTCCGGCCTCTTCACTTGGTTCGAAAGCGGGGAAACCATGAGACCTGCTCCGGGTTGGGAGGACCGCCTTCCGACCTTGGACCTAGGTGAGATGCTTTGGAGTCTGCTGCTGGTGGAGAAGGCTTTGAGAGACTCCGGCCGCGATGACCTAGCCGAAGGTTACGGAAAACTCAATCAGCATTTTCGCACTCTGGCAAAGGAGGCCCTCATCGAGCCCAAATCCGGCCGAGCCAGAGGACACGTTCAGGTCTCTAATCCTCAGTCGCCCCAATCTCAATTCTCAGGCACAGACACCATCAAGGGAGAGCACGGAGTGCATGAAAGCCAAATGATTCTCATGTACCTTTATCTTTTCGCCGATCTGACAGCCGAAGAACGGGAGCGATTGTGGTCAGAAATCGTGCCCTTGAGAATAGAACATCAGTTTGGCACCACCTGGCAAGGTTACTGGGGCTCGGCTCACGAGGAATGGGCCTTCCTCTTCTTGCCTTACTTCGACCACTCGGGTTGGCGAGATCTTTTCCGAATTCGACAGAAGATCCGCTGTGCCAATGCCTCGGCCCGAGAGTATCCAGGTTTCGCCTCTTCAGCTCATCATCCTAAGGAAGACCTCTACATGTCAGCCGCGGGCATCGAGGGAGTCGGAAGCCAGGCCCTAGAATATCAGGACACCTTCACCCCCTATGGAGCCTATCCGGTGCTTCTGGAATTCGCCCCAGTTACATCGCAAAATCCCGGCCTAGTGTGGCTCCACAGCATGCTCAAACAGCCCGGCATGCAAGGTCCCTTCGGAGCAGGAGAATCCGGCAGGAATGATGGCTCTGCTTCAGCCCCGGTGAAGACTATCGACGTCTCGTTCACGGTGATCCTAGCCCTAGCCGGTGGCTTGCAAGCAGAGACCGCAGAACTCCTTAGGGAAACAGGCCGCTACGATCTTTTCATGAACCGCCTGGGTCGTCTTTATGAATCTGGGTTCGGTACAGAGCGTCTTAGAGAACCCGTCGATTTTCTGCTTCCGGAGTGAGGCCTGGGGTGAAAGACTCTGTCAGATTCGCCCTGCTGTCACTCAAGGCCATAGCTGCATCAGCTGGCCTGACTCCATCCAGATGGAGAGGGATTTGCATTTCTCGAGCCAAGTTCCCACGGTCAGGCGGTTAGGGGCATCCTGTAGTGCACAGCGATTATGGGGCTAGGAAAGGTCTCTCCGACTACCCGGCCCTTCGTTCACCCCACTAACCCTACCGCTCAAACTCCCAAACACCCACACCCCACAGCTCAACCTCCCTCTCCCTCAAACCGTCCCCCCCGTCGCGATCTTAGCGATCCTTGCGGTTAACCTCAACGCACCTAACTTCCAAGGTTAGACTACCTCCGGACACCCAAGGCCGCAATCTCGAGTAGGACGAGCAAGGGGGGGTCACGACCATCGTCACCGGCAACAAGCGGATCGAATCGCCCCCTATTCTCTCCAATCCACTCCATAGCTCTCGAGTTCTTGCTGGTAGAATTTTCTCTTATGGCGGTTGTCGCTATGGACTTGAAACTGCTTCTCGGAGGTGGCAATCTCGACTTCCAGAGCTTCGATGCGCTCCTTTTGACGAGGACTAAACTTGCTCATGTCCAGGTCGGTAAGTTCGGGCAGAGGCGGCTTTTGAGGCGGATTCTGTCTGGTCCAGGATTCCATCCTGGTAGTAGGGTTGAATCCTTCCCTTTCAGCTAAGTCCACATAGGTTGCCCGCATTTTTTGGAGATCTCCCGCTGCCGATTGGGCCTTCACAGTCTCAGACTGCAGGGCTGAGAGGAATTCTCGCCGCTCCGAGTAGGCTTGCTCGAACTGAGGGCGCTGACGGGTTTCTTCTGAGCAACCAATATTCAAGAGGGCCAACAACGACAACACGATGATCAGGGACAGGCGTCTGGACTGAGACAAATTGACAATGCACATGGTTTGGCCCGTCGCTTTCTCCCACCACCGGTTCTGACCCTCTCACCGAAGGCCAATGAGACTCTCAGAAGGCCAACTCGGGAAAAGCCTTAGAAAAGCAAGAAGTTGTGGTGAGGGAACCGAAGGCAGCACGCGACATCACATCCCGAAAGCGAGAGCCGAAGCGCATGAAATCCCTGGAGAACCTGGCCCAAGATCTCAGGCTAAATCCGAAAAATTTGGTCCCATATGGGTCAGACAAGGGAAAAATTCGTCTGCAGGCTCTGGATGACTTAGAAGCTCAAGGTCAGGTCATTCTAGTCACGGCCATGTCCCCTTCCCCTGCTGGAGAAGGCAAGACCACGATCACCGTTGGCCTAACCGACGCCCTGAATAGGTTGGGAAGGCGCGCCGTAGCAGCTCTCCGAGAGCCCTCCATGGGACCTGTCTTCGGAATGAAAGGCGGAGGAGCGGGAGGCGGGAAAGCCCAACTCTATCCCGCGGACGAAATCAATCTCCATTTCACCGGAGATTTTCACGCCCTGACTTCTGCCCACAATCTTCTCGCTGCCACCATCGACAATCACCTCCATTTTGGAAACAAGCTGGGAATCGACATCCGAGCTCCTCTCTGGGAGCGAGTCTTGGACGTCAACGATCGGTCCTTGCGTCAAATTGCACTCGGCCTAGGGGGACGTTTGGGCGGAATTCCTAGAGAGGGACGCTTTGACATAACGGCAGCCAGCGAACTTATGGCTGTCTTGGCCCTGGCCGAAGGACGCCAAGATCTGGAAAGTCGATTGGAACGCCTAGTGGTGGCGCGCAGCTTCGACAATGCTCCTATAACCTGTGCCGACCTCAAGGTCCAAGGAAGTCTCATGGTCTTGCTCAAGGACGCTCTGCTTCCCAACCTGG
>JBJHCR010000051.1:0-1697 GCA_050486105.1 Vulcanimicrobiota bacterium | reverse complement strand
CGACCCCCCCCTGGTCCCCCCCCCCCCCCCCCCTGCCCCACTCACCCCCGCCCACCTCCACCCCCCAGCAAGCCACCGCGTCTTGCTCACGCCCGCTCTGCTGCCCACCCGGGTGCACCCCGCAGAGGGCAGCCCAGCCATCGTCCATGCTGGACCCTTCGCCAACATCGCCCATGGCACGAGTTCCGTCTTAGGCACTCAACTGGCCACTCGCTACGCTGACTTTGTTTTGCAAGAGGCGGGATTTGGGGCGGACCTGGGAGCAGAAAAGTTCCTCCACCTCTTCTGCCCGGCTGCCGGGGTGCAACCCCGCCTGGCCGTGGTTGTGTGCACTCTGAGAGCGATGCGCTACCACGCCGGAATACCTCTAGCCAAGATCGCCCTCGAGGATCGTGAGGCCCTGGACAAAGGTTTTGAAAACCCCAAGCGCCATATTGAGAATCTCAAATCTTGGGGATTGGAGCCTGTGGTGGCCTTAAATCGAAGACCGGAAGACGGCGACAGCGATCTGCAATTTGTGATCGATAAATTCCAACAACTCGGAGTCGAGGCCTACCCAGTTGAAGTCTTCAGTAAGGGAGGCGAGGGAGCCCTTCAGCTGGCAGAACGAGTGGCTCAAGTTCTGGAGACTTCAAGACCTTCCCCCATCACCCCACTCTTTCGAGGAGACCTGGCTTTCCAGGAGCGACTGGACACCATTGCTCGCCAGGTCTATCGAGCCAGCGGAGTGGTCTACAGCAAGGAAGCGCTCAAGCAGGCTCGTTTCTTGGAAGAGCACGGATTCTCCAAGCTTGGAGTGTGTGTAGCCAAAACTCAATTCTCTTTCAGTGCCGATGCCGCAAAGGTTGGAGCACCCACCGATTTCGAGCTTCCAATTCGAGAACTTCGACTGTCCGCTGGGGCCGGCTTCATCGTCGGAGTCGCCGGGGACACCATGACCATGCCGGGACTCGCCGAAGAACCTAATCTGGAAAGGATTCACCTCGACGAAAACGGTCACCCCGTACTTTTCTAGCGAATCGCCGTTTGGCTCGCTCTACCCGGCACATCTATGATCTGGACCGAGTGGCCGGTTGCCTCCAAGAACCGACGCAATCCACCCTGCGACAAAGCCAAAGTGGCGGTGTTCACCAGGGGGTGACAGCGCAAGGCTTTGGCCTCGGCCAAGGATTGGTCGAGAATGAACTCAACGGCCTTCTCAGGGTCGTTTGCGAGCCCCAAGATGGTGACCGAACCGGGTTCTACTCCCAGGTGCTCCCGGAGGCGCTGGGGCGAAGCCAAGGATAGCTTGGAAGACTCGAGCAAGGGAGCCAGAGCTTTGAGGTCAACGCTCTTTTCATAGCCCACCACCACTAAGAAATGTCGCTTGCCGGCACGGTCCCTTAAGAAAACGTTCTTAGTGCGAGCGGCCTCCAGGGGAGGGACCAATCGCTCTGCCTCGGCACAGGTATAAACCGGAGGGTGCTCGACCATCCCATACGAGATCCCTAAATCGCTTAGAAAATCCAAGATATTCATAGTCCTCAACCTTCCGAGAACGCCTTCAGCCTCCTCCCAACCAAAGATTGCTGGGCCGTCCCATGCTCTAGGAGGCTGGCCGGAAACCCTCTCAAACTGAAATCGCCCCTACTCACAGTCATGCACAGCGCTCCTCATTCGAAATACAACTAGGTATTACGGGCTTCGGAGCACTGCAC
>JBJHCR010000050.1:0-26327 GCA_050486105.1 Vulcanimicrobiota bacterium | reverse complement strand
ATTTATGGGTGTTACCTAGTTGTATTTCGAATGAGGAGCGCTGTGCATGACTGTGAGTAGGGGCGATTTCAGTTTGAGAGGGTTTCCGGCCAGCCTCCTAGTATCGCTCAGACAAGCTCGAATTGGCTCAAGACCTGCTGGATGAACTGTTGTGCCCTTTGGGAGAGCCAAGGAAAGTGCCGAAGAAACTGCGGTCCTCCGGCAAAGGCAAGAAGGCCTCAAGGGCTTCTGGGGCAGAATCTCCTCAGGTCCTCTTTTGCCCCTACTGTGGCGGCAAGTTGGCGGTAGCCGACGCCCGCTTTTGCAACAGCTGTGGCAAGCAGCTCAAGGGGGATGGTTAGGTGGCTCACCAAATCACGGCAACAGGATATTGGTGCAGGGAGTTGTCGGGGGTCAGAAGCTTGAGGCCTTCCTCCAAGGCCTGAGCCGCCAACAGACGATCGAACGGGTCACGATGATGGCTGGGAAGTTCGGTTGACCTGAACATATGATTTCGGGTGATTTCCAGCGACTTAAGCTTCCATAAGAGGATCTGCACTTCACACCATGCTCGCGGCGGCGAGGGCAATTTGATTTTTCTGGCCTCCCACTTCAGGCAGATTTCCCAAATGCTCACATCGCTCAGGACGATTTGGTGCCGGGGGTCATCAATGGCCTGGCGAGCCAGTGGAGATAAGCGCCCTGGTTCACAGGTCAACCAGACGAAAACGCAGGTGTCAAGCAAATACCTCACAGGCCCCATTCAGCCAGTTCGTCCTGGTCCATAGGAGCAAAGACACCATCGCTCAAAAGCACTGGACCGGACGTGATCGTTCCGACCTTAGGGCGTTTTGGTGCAGAGTCAACAGGCTCGAAGGGAAGCAGACGGACCACCGGACGGTCCCCCCGGAAAATTACGATCTCCTCCCCCTCCAAGGCCCTGTTAACGAGTTGAGAAAAATGAGTCTTGGCCTGGTGGGTGGTGATTCTTTCCATTCAAAGATACTAGTCCGATTTGTGGACTTAGTCAAGACTAAGGGCATTACCCCCTCCGACTTCTCCTTGGCGAAAGTCTAGTAAGCGGCTATACTAAACCTTGTGGGGAGTCAAGTCTTAGAGGTTTTCTCAGTGGACCGGGGTCAGTTTCGATGAATCGCACGGGCTTGCATGTCATCCTGGCAGTCGTGCTTTCGAGCCTAGCTCCGTTGCTGCTCGCCAAGTTGTCGGAGAGGTCTCCAACGAAGCCAAAGACTCTTTCCCAACCCGTACCGATTAAGCCAGGCGATGATCAGACCTACCGCCGTATGAAATCTTTGGTAAGGATAACTACCACAAACCCAGTTCGCTACCTAAAAGCGAGAAGGAGTGACAATCGAGGTTCCGAGTCCCCCGCTGAATTTTTTCAGCCGGTTCAAGAAGAGCCTAAAGAACCGATTCCACGCAAATCTTACGAGCCTCAAGCATGCGATCCTGAACCCAGCGGCACATGGGACGATACGCTTCGACGGCTTGATGGACTCACTGTGCGAGGGATGGGTCTCAACCAGTCCCAAGCGGAGGTCGAGATGCTGGCCTACCCGCAGGAGGTCAGAGACTCACCCTGGGGTAGGTCTGACGAGCGTTCTCGCATTCTAAGGACGACCTACTCCTACGGGCCCTACTCTGTGGGTTTTGACCGACACGGGATTTCAGGTCAAGTTTTTGGAGATGGGTTGGAGCGCTACGGGATTCCCATTTTGGCTCGTGGGGATAGCGGTCAAGATGTGGAGCGTCTGCTCGGCCTTCCGAGTAAAGCTGGAGTCTCACGGTTTAGAGCTTCGTTGTGGACCTATGATTTCGACCACTGTACTCTGACAGTGACCTTTCTTAAGGGTCGCGTCCACGGCTTCACTCTTCAGGCTCGGGATTTCGTCGTTGGCTGCTGCTGATCATCGTACTCCAGTTCGAGCCCAATGCGACCGGCACTCTCAATTCACGATTTCGGCCTGGAATTCATCCTTGAGCTTGAAGTTGTCGTCCCCGGTGACATCGAGGTTGCCGCTGATGTGGGATTCGGTGACCTCGGTGATGGCGATGATGCCGGATTCGTTGTCCACATTCTTTCGTTTCTGTTCGCCTTCGACCAAGTTGTATTCGTCGATGGAAGTGGTTTCGGCCTGGTACTCTCCTACAGGAAGGGGATCTTCGAAGGTGGCTCCTTCGCTGTCTCCGATGGTGATGTGGATTCGAGTTTGACCATCTGCAGTCACCGGGTCCAGTGAGTTGGCGCTCTTGAGTTTGAGCTCAAAGTCGTAGTTGGCCAGGATGATGGCACCTCGCTAGGTGTGCTGACGCAGGTCGATCCTGACGTGGGTGGGTGCAAAGCCGGGATTCTCATCACCGATGAGATGCAACTGGAAGCTGTCGGTTTTGGCGGCGGAGCCGGGCCCCCAGGTTGCGGACCAAATCTTAAAGGATGAGTCAGCGCAATCCGACCTGTGCGAACCACCGCAATGAACGGTGGATTGATGGGGTTCGGGAATCCCAGTCACCTCACACCAGGGAAAGAGTGGATCTCTATCCAACATCGCTTGAGTTCCACCACAGGTATGTCTCAAGAATATCAACCCCAAAACGATCTGCCTCAGCTTCTCGAAGCGCTATACGCCGAGGCCGATCACCTATCTGAGGCGGACTGGAGGACCGAACACCTCACAGAATTTCAGACCCTTTGTCGGTCCAAGAACCTGGAGCAGGCTGATCGAGAGCGGCAACTTGAGACCGTCAAGACCCGAGTGAACCATTGGTGGGATCGCTACCGCTCCCTCGAAGTGACCGAGAGGGAGCGCACAGCGGAGACCTTGGCCGGTCATCGGTTGCTGGTGGAGGGCCTAGCAGGTTGGCTCGAGGCTGTCGAACTTTGCCGTCAGGGAGACCTTGAGTCGGCCCAGGAGGCGGCCATTGAAGCCAATCGTCTTCTCATCTTGGTCCAAAGGCAAAGCCGTCGACTCTCGAACGCCCTTGGTCCGTACCCCGGATCTCCAAAGCCCCTTGTCAGTTAAGTAAGGCGGCCGCCTCCGCTTGCTGCAGGTGCAGGTCGCCCACTTCGCTTTGGAGAAGCTTCCATAGCAATTCGCCGGCCCCCGTGGCGTTCGAACTGAAACTTTCAAGCCGAGAGTTGAGATAGTCGGCGCTGCTCATGTTCGGTGGGCGCAATTGGTCCAGGAGATAGGCGGCGTTTGGTGGACTGTAAGTGATCATTTCTCCGCGAAGGGTGTCCACGGCAGAGTCTCCCAGTACAGTTTGGGTGACTCCGTTGACGTACTGCTGATAGTTGGCGCTCTCGCGCAGGTGGGGCAAGGCCATACTGGCTCCGATCAGGGCATAACCCGCCAAGGCTACTCCGCCCGTTCCGAAGGTCGCTGCAGCGCCCCCGGCTATGCCAACCAGACCATCAAAGGCTGCATCGTGATTGCCTTGGGACAACTGATGAGCCGCCGAAGCCGCAGAGAAACCCAAAGAGACCACGCTTATCCCTCGTCCGAGAGTGTTGAGCCCGTTGCTCAGTCGTCCCAGCCCATCGTCGGTCATACCCAGAGCTGCGCCTAGGACGCGAGAACCTTTGGCGAGATTTGAAATCCTCTTGACTTGGTCTACTCCCATGCCCACATAGGAAAGGTTGCTCGAGGTCTGGGCAAAGAGATCGGTTCCTGAAATCTGTCGATTCATACTTTCGAAGATCTCGAACGAGGTGCCCACCGATTGCCCAAATCGTCCCAACTGTTCGAAGTCTGCAGATTCCGGATTCTTGAGGGCCTGGAGTTCTGAATCGGGTAAACCCAGGGCTTCGGCGATGTCCAACAGACGCTGGTCGGCACCTTCAGGTCGGCCGGCCAAATCGGCCCCTACCATCACCCCGAGATTTCCTTCTAGCTTCAATCGCTCATTGGGCTCCAACGTGTCTCGCAGGGCGGCGGCTACCTCGGCGGTAAGGTTCGATGTTTCTCCCTCGCGACCTAGGGTGGCCAGCCCATCGGTCAGTTCACCTAACCACTCCCGTCCGGTTTCGGAAGCGGGCATATATCGAACCATATCGTCAAAGAACTTCTGCTGGTCCTCTGGTTCGAGATCGCGCAGATAGGCCTGAAACGCCGGTTCTCTCACCGTATCCAACATGGCTCTGGTGGCTTCTTCAAAGGGGGCCATGGCTTCACTCACCCGAGATGCGGTGAATTCTTGGGCCGCTGCGAGCTCTGGTTCGGAGAGCAACCGGCCTTCGTTACTCAGAAAGGTAGATTGATAGGTGACCTGTTGATCCAGGTCGGCAAAGGACTTCCGCAATTGGTCGACATGTACTCGGTACTCCTCTTCATGGCCAAAGACGATCTCTTCGGCTTGAAGGAGCTTTGCCTGAACCTCGGCCGACTCTTGAAGAGCCGTGATGGTGGTGTAGGAGTCGAGCAAAGCTCGGGCTTCTTCGTATTCTTCCAGGCGGGCCTTTTGCTCATCGCTCATATCCGAGGCAGGTTCTTCTTCTCCTACCGGCGTCTGTGCCTCGATCTCCGACACGGCAGCATCGTCGGAATTTGGAGCGGAGACCACCGCTGAATCTCGTCCGCTCGTCTCCGAAGAGCCGGTCACAGCTTGGGCTACCTCGGCTTGGACTGCGGCGACCTCCTTGGAGTTCTCTGGATCGCTCTGAGCAGTGTCCCCCACGAGAGCGCTATGAGAAGCCGACGACCCGTTGCTTGAGACCTGGACCTGCTCGGCCCGCTCGATAGTGCTGCTGTTGCCACTCGGCGCACTGCTAGAGGCCGGAGTCTCAGACGCTTTTGCGGCGGTGGAGGCCCCGGATTCTCTCGAACTCGTCGAACTCGAAGCCGAACTGACCGAAGATGACGAACCACTGACACTTGCAATCTCTGACATACACTCTCCCCTGGGGACCACTCCCCGAGAGTGTTTTCGCTCTAGAAGCCGAGTTACCTTGGTACCACGCCTTCCTTCCTTGAATATCGCTTCCTAAGGTGGGAGGGCGGCCAGTTGAAGGCTCCCTCGGCTGCGCCTTGAGCCGGAATTGAAGGCTCAGGCTGCATCAAAGCCTGCATACCCTCGGCGATACCGCTCGGTGGAGAGCTTGGGACAAGCGTTCAATCGACTTGCTCCAAGAGGTCGCGCACGGCCGAAAGCAGATCTTTCGTGGAAAAAGGTTTGGAAAGAAAGTCTTTCTTGCATCTGAGTTCGTCAATCGGGGAGGTGGTGTACCCCGACATGAAGAGCACCCTGACCTGGGGATGAAACTCCAAGACCTGCGTAGCCAGAGCTTCCCCACTACAACCGGGCATGACCATGTCGGTGACCAGAACGTCGAGTTCAGGACCGAGGTCCTTGGCCATTTGGAGGGCCTCCTGGACCGACACCGTTTGGTGAACTTTATAGCCCGCTTGGGTCAAGGTCCGGGACAGAATCCGCACGATCGCCTCTTCGTCGTCGACGACTAACATGGTTCCTTGCCCCAGAGGGAGTCGAATTTTGGGGGCGTCGGCGGGCTCGAGGACCTCGGGGTTTTCGCTGGTGCCGGGTAGAGTGATGGTAAAGCTGGTGCCCTGTTCGAGTTGGCTTTGCACTGTCAGTGTTCCGCCGAGTTGGCTAACGATCCCATAGGCTGTGGCCAGTCCCAGGCCAGTCCCTTGACCGATGGGCTTGGTGGTGAAAAACGGCTCAAAGATGTGTTGGAGCAACTCCGGACTCATGCCCGAGCCGTTGTCTCGAACTTCCACTCCCACTCGACCCTCTTGGGGGTGGAAAATCGTGATGGCGATATCCCCTTCAGACTTGATGGCATCTCGGGCGTTGGTCACCAGGTTGGCCAGGACTTGGGTGAGGTGGCTGGGGTCGATGAAGGTCCAGGCCGACTCTTCGGACGGGTGCACGCTGAGCTGAATGTTCTCTTTGAGCAAGCGGCGCAAAAGCCGAGCATCCTGCTGTATCGCTCGGTTGAGCTCCACCTTTCTGGGGTAGACCTGGTGGTGACGAGCAAAGGACAGCAATTGCTGGATCAGGGCTGCTGCCTTGTCGGTCGCCAACAGGATCTCGTCGGCTTCTTCGGTAGGAGTCAAGAGTTCGGCATTGCCCTGGATGATCGTCAGGACGTTATTGAAGTCGTGGGCCACTCCACCAGCCATGCGGCCGATGGCTTCGAGCTTCTGAGACTGAAGAAGTTGGCGCTGGCTGGCCTCGAGTTTTTCCTGGGCGAGCTGGTTCTGGACCACCAGAGAGAGCACTTGGGACACCAAGCGCAAGAAAGGGCCGTCTCCCTCACCCAGCGAGTCGGGGGCTCGGGACAGCAGTTGCAGAACTCCCCAGACCTCACCTCCAGGGCCCCGGATCGGAACCGCTGCTCCGCTGCCTTGGGCCCAATCCTTCAGGCTCGCACCGGCGGGGAAACGTTGCTCCTTGGAAAAATCCGGAGTGATCGCTAGCCGGGAAGTCTCTCGAGCCCATTGAATTTGAGGCGCCTCAAGCCAAGAGTCGAGCCTCGCTTCATCGGGATAACCCCAACCAACCTTCAGCGAGTCAGGCCTTGAGTTCTGGGTTGCGAGGCCGCAGACATCCACCCTCAGGACCCTTTGGATGAGCTTGCTGGCTTCGGAGCAGAAGTCCTTAAGCTCCAAATGTTTCAGGCCCGAGCGAGCCAACTCCGCCAAGCATTGCTGCTGCTGAGCTTGCAAGATGAGGCGCTCTTCAGCCTTTTTTCGCCCGGTGATGTCTCGGGCTACACAAACCAGCCCGAAATCTTCGAGTCGCTGTTTGCTCACCGACATCCAGACCGGTTCGCCGTTGGGGCTCTCCCATAACTCATTTCGGTCGAGAACGGCGTCCTTACCCTGGAGAAGTTCTAAATCTTCCAGGTGATGCTTGAGGCCTTCCGGGCCGGAACTGACCTCTTGGTGGGTCAAACCCAGCAAATGCTCGGGCTTGGCTTTCCCAAGAGCTTTAGAGAAGGCGCAATTTGCCCGCAAGAATCGTCCTTCAAGGTCTTTGAAGTAGATCTGATCCGGGAACTGGTCCATGAGCTGATCGAGGAGTTCGGTCTGTCGCTTCAGTCGTTGAGTGAGCTGATAGTGGCTGGCGGCCCGGCTGACCAGGAGTTTCATGTCGTCGGCCTTCCAGGGCTTAGAGACAAAGGCATAAATCTGCCCGTTGTTTACGGCTTGAGTTAAGGCCGAGAAGTCCGCATAGCCGCTCACCAGTATTCGGGTTGCTAGGCTTCGATTTCTGGCCTGGTGTAACAGCTGGTCACCGTTGAGATCCGGCATGCGCTGATCTGATAACAGCACGCTGAATTCATAGTTGTCCAACTGGGTTAGGGCCTCCTGACCTCTCAAGGCGGTGACCACTTCAAAGTCTTCTTCTAAGAGGTCTTCGAGGGCATCAAGGATATGACGCTCGTCATCCACGATGAGCACCAAGGGACGGTCCGATTGGGATTCCGTATACTTGTCTTTGGCGGCCATCATCTCATCTCTATCCTACCTCTCTGCGGGAGATTTCTCTAGACTCAAGGGAAAATCGAGATGGAAACAAGAGCCCTTCCCAAGGCTGCTTTCTACCGAAATACATCCCTGATGGGCTTCTACCAATTTGTAGGTTATGGCCAGACCTAAGCCTGTCCCGGCTCCCACCGGTCGGGTGGTGAAAAAGGGCTCAAAGATCCGGTCCTTGACCTCTTCTGGTATGCCCACACCAGTATCGGTTATGGATAACGAGAGCCGGCCAGGTCTTCGGGAGGTCGTCACGGTGATGGTGCCCTGATCAGGGATGGCTTGCACCGCGTTGGCCAAAAGATTCATGGCGATTTGGCTCAGCAGTCCAGGGTAGCACTCCAAGAGACCGTTTTCGGTGTACTCTCGGACGATTTCGATACGGTGGCGAGTTTCGTGGCTCAGAAAAAGCAGAGAGGATTCAATACATTCGTGGATGTCTACGGTGCGAAACTCTCCTTCATCCAGGCGAGAGAAAGTGCGCAGCCCCGCCACCAAGTCTCTTATTCGTTCCAACCCCATGAGTACGTTGGAGAGCCGAGACTCAACTTTGGCCCACAGGGGATCTCCCTCACCGGAGGCGGGGTTTCCCTGAAGCCGGGCCAACCATCTCTGTATCGACTCCACATGACTCAGGCAAAAGGCCAAGGGGTTGTTGACTTCGTGGGCGATGCCGGCCGTCAAGGTACCTAGAGATGCCATCTTCGCGGCGTGGACCAATTGGGTTTGGGTGTCCTTGAGCTGGGCGTTGATCTCCGCCAGTTCCGCGTTGGCCTCGCGCAGGTCCTGATTAGCCTCTCGATACCCCCTGAGGGCCATCTCGAAGGGGGAGATGGTTTCCTCGAGAAAGTCGAGCCCCCCACTTGCCGGGCACAGAGATAGAGACTCCAGAGCTTGGCGGTGGGCATCAACTACGTTGAGCAGGCTTTTTCCCTCGGCCATGGCCAGACGTCCCAAGTCGTAACCTTGAAGTCTCGAAACCTCGTCGGGCTCTTGCAGGTGTCGCCTTAGGGCCTCAAGATACGTTTCCGGCCAGGCGGTCATGGAGTCCCCCCGAGATAGCGCAGGACCAGGACTAGGGCGTCGTCGTCGGGGCGCGCGTGTCCATTCAAGGTCTTCTCCGCGATTTCTTCTGGAGTCGCCGACAGAGAGATCTTGTCGGCAAATCCCGGAAGGACGCCGTCGGTGGCTAAAATCAGTAGGTCTCCAGGGTCGAGTTTCAGGGTTTCCGGGGGGCGCGTGGGCAGTTGGTGATGGCCGACCACCCCTCCAAAGGGAAGGACCTCTTCGACTTGTCCATAGCGATGGGCAGCGTTCCGAACGAGTATGCTGGTGATGTTCCCTATTCCGATCCAAGTCAAGGTGCGGGCCTGAGGATCGAGATGGGCAAGGGTCATAACCACTCCCCGACTCCCGGTCAAGGCCCGATCACAGAGTTCCAGGAGACTTGGCAAAGACTGGTTTAGGTGAGCTTTCAAGGTGGTGAGGGCTATCGTTGAAGCTTCGGCTGCCGAGGCACCGTGCCCCAGGCCGTCGGTGACCGAGATGAAGATCCCTTGAGGGCCTGCCTCGACCAAGTAGCCGTCTCCACACACACTTTCCCCGGAGCATGGTCGCAAACACGCGTGCCATTCTATTGGGCTCAGGGAAGCCACTTCTTGAACCGCACTTCCGTACCCCGGCCAGGACTCGATTCTATAAAGAAATCGTCGGCCAGACGCCTGGTTCCCGGAAGTCCCAGACCCAGACTTCCTCCGCTGGAGTAGCCATCGCGCATGGCAAGATCCAGATCCTCGATTCCCGGACCTTGATCCTTGACACTCACAGTGAGTCCCATTCTGCCGCTATCACGAAGGTAACTCAGCGACACCTCGCCTTGGCCCGCATACTGGACAATGTTTCGAGCCAACTCTGAGATGGCGGTGGCGATGAGGGTTTGGTCGGTGAGCGAAAATCCCAAGGAGGAAGCAAGGGCCCGTCCGGCCTGCCGCGCGAGGACGATGTCCGCTTCGCTTTGGATAGGGATGGTCTCCCCAACTATCTGGCTCAATTGGCTCCCGAAATGACGCTTAGTCCTTGTTCCAAGTCCAGGGCTGTCTCGATCCCTCGCAATCTCTGGGCCAGTCCCATTTGCACCATGGCCAGGGCCACCTCGGGTTGAATTCCGACGAGTACCGACTTGGCACCTCGAAGGGAAACGATCTCGGTGATGGAGCGAATGACCCGTGTGGCAAAGGAGTCCATGACGTCCATGAGGGTGACGTCGATGACCACGGCCTTAATCCTGAACGCCCCTACCCTGCGGGTTAAGTCCTGCTGGAATTCCAGCCACTCTAAGTCGCTCAGAGCCGATTGGACTGAGGCGATCAGGATGTCGCTTTGTTTGAGAATGGGTACCGGGGCCAAGGCTAAGGTGACTCGACCTTCACAACCTGGTACCCCAGCATTCTCTCGGCTTCCTCAATCCCGCTCTGCAGATCTCCAGCCGTTTTTACAGAACTCAGATCCACTCCGATAGCCACTAAGGTTTGGGCCACTTCCGGTGAGAGTCCGGTGATGATGGCAGTGGCCCCCATGAGACGGGCTGCGGCCACCGTCTGCACCAGATGGCTGGCCACTTTAGAATCGACGGAAGGAACCCCGGTGACGTCCATGACCACCACTTTAGCCCTGCGCACGGCGATCGCCTGAAGAAGTTGCTCGGTGAGTTGTCGGGCCCGAGAAGACTCCATGGCCCCCACGATGGGAAGAATCAAGAGGCCCTCACGCAGCTGAAGGACGGGAGTCGAAAGTTCCTTGATGGCTTCTTGCTGCACCTTAATCGTTTTCAGGTAGGCTTCCATGGCGAGGCCGATGTCCAGGAACACCAACTTAGTCAAAGACAGCAAAAGCTTCAAGGCGCGCTGAGGGTCGTCGGAGTAAATATCGAAAAATCGGTTGGCCACATTGCGCAAGTACCAATTGTACATGCCCAGGTAGATTTGCACCGGCAACCCCACTCTTTGATGGATGGCCCCTATTCTCAGGCGATTGCTGATGTAGTCGTCTCCATACTGTCCCCTAGTGAGATCCAGAAAATATTCGAGTTGGGCTCTCTTGACTCGTTCGAGAGTCTTCTCGTTCTCAAAAAAATCTTGGCCCTGGGGAAAGGCTAAAAGATGATTGTAGAAGTCCTCAATGACCGGTTCGGCGTACTTTTGAGCCAGCTCGTGGGCACTCTTGAGAATTTTCACATCTTCTTCATTGAATTCCAGAAAAGCTTTGCGCTCACTAACCTCGCGGGAATCGATTTCGAGCTTCAACCCTGCGCCTTGGACACTACTCATACTTACTTCCCCTCAATTCACGATTTCGGCTTGAAAGTCACCCTTAAGCCTGAAGTTGTCCTCACCGGTGACATCCAGATTCCCGCGAATGTGGGAGTCGGTCACTTCGGTGATCACGATGAGTCCCTCCTCGTTATCCACGTTCTTGCGCTTCTGTTCGCCGTCGGCAAAGGTGTATTCGTCGATGGAGGTGGTTTCGGCCTGGTACTCTCCCACGGGAAGGGGATTCTCGAAAGTGGCTCCTTCGTTCCCTCCGATAGTGATGTGGATTCGGGTTTGTCCCTCTTGGTCCACCGGAGCCAGCGAATTGGCGGTTTTGGGCTTGAGTTCAAAGTCATAGTTGGCCAAAATGATGGCACTTCTCTTGGTGTCGCGACGCAGGTCGATTCTGACGTGAGTTGGTTCAAAACCGGGGTTGTCCCCACCTATAAGTTGGAGCTGAAAGCCTTCAGGTTCGGCGGACGCAGTCTGTTCGGGTTCCGAGGTGTCTTGAGGGGAGGTGCTCTCTTGGGTGCAGCCTAAGGTCAAAAGCAAAGTAAGCAAGGTTATGAAAAGAGTGCGAAATGTCATAAGAGTCCTCCCGATCTCATCCTGAAGAGTCTACTTTGAAACGTCGGGACTCTGCTCCTCTTTTTTTGCCAAGGTCTGGGTGCCAAAGAGTTCTCTTCAAGGAGCCTTTGTCCTGATGAGGAATCGAGATCTCAGAGGCCAATCTCACTGGGCCGTTCAAGAAAAGATGAGGTGTAAGTATGGGGCAGTTAGCCTGGGTTAAAGAACATATTGAGCAGTACCGAAAGGACCCTCAGAAAGGGCATATGTGGGATTCAACCGTGGTGGAGGGACCGGGACCAGTCCCTTGTCTGCTCCTGACTACCGTGGGTCGAAAGTCCGGCAAGGATCGCGTTTCCCCTCTGATCTACGGAGAAGCCGATGGTGGTTATACCATCATTGCCTCCAAAGGCGGGGCTCCCGATCACCCTGATTGGTACTTGAATCTCGTGGAGAACCCCGAAGTGACCATACAGGTGGCGGAGAAGGTCATGTCGGCTCGAGCAGAGACGGTGGAGGGTCCTGAGAGGGAAGGTCTGTGGAAGGCTATGGTGGAGATCTGGCCGGCCTATGAAGACTATCAACAAGGAACTGAGCGACAGATCCCAGTTGTCTTTCTCAAGCCCAACGGATAGTTCGCAAGCAAGTTTGCCTTGGTGCTGAGAAAACGCGCCATCTGAACTGGTGGCTCTAGGAGGCTCTTAGACCTCCCGATAGACTTCTCCCCGCCCCGGCAAAGGTGTTCTGGGTGCGGGGAATTTCCGCCGCAACCAACCTCTCTTGATGGGTGTATTAAGAGCGGTCCCGAGGACTCTGGCAAGCATAGTCGGGGGGCGGCCGGTGAGTCGTGGCAAAACATCGTGAGCGAAGCGGATGAAGTTCCCCAGAGGATCGGGAGAGCAAAAGGCGATCTGCAAATGGGTGGCACCGGCTTCTAGGAAATTGCAGCATTCGCGATAGGCGTTCTCGCTGTCTCCGAAGGTGAAAGCTTTATCCATCAACTCTACCGGCATCCAGCGCTCCATTTCGTAGTAGCGCTCGAGGCTCTCGGGGTCGCAGGGGTTCACTTCGAGATAGGTGCACTGGGCTTCGGGTGGAGGGTCAAAGGAAAGTCCCAGCCGTTGCATGACCGGGGCCCAGACCAAAAGGCCGCTCAAGGGCCGAAGAAACTCAATGATTTCAGCTTTGGTGGCATGGCCGTCGGTGTCGATGGCCAGGGCCACGGTGGCCACTCGTGCCAAGCTCTGGGGATCGCGCCCAGCAGCCTGAGCAGCCTCGGCCATGGGTTGAAAGTATTCAGCGAAGGCCTCACTGGGGATCAAGGTGGGAATCCAGCCGTCGGCCAGGCGTCCGGCCACCTTCTGCATCATGGGACCCAGGGCTGCCATGTAAATAGGGATCCTGCGATCTCGGAAAGGCCGAACCGACAGTCTGGCCCGGTCGAGTTGAAAAAAGTCTCCTCGAAAGGTGAAGGGTTCGCGGCTGTCCAGGAGACCTCTCACCACGGTGATAAACTCCTTGATTTTCCCAACCTTGCGCTCGGTCCAAGAGAATCCAAACGGTTCCAAATTTTGAGCCTCGCCGCTGCCTAAGCCCAGTACCACTCGCCCCCCTGACAGCTGGTCTAGGGTCGCCAGACGTTGGGCTACCACGGCCGGATGGGTACGGTGGGGGTCGGTGACGGCGGGTCCGAAGTCGGCCCGCTTGGTCTTCACCGCCAGAGCACCCATGGTCGTCCAAGGATCGTAGGCCGGAGAGCCGTCGGCGAAAAGCAGGTGATCGGGCAGCCAGAGTTGCTGAAATCCTAAAGCTTCCAAGAAACGTCCCATGGCCGCTTGTCGGGCGGGAGGGATCATGGAGGGGATGGGCGTGCTGACTACGACCGGTGGGAAAGATTCTGAAGACATGATTTGCTCCTATGGGGACCGACTCGACCTATGTGAAGGACTGATTTTTCGCTTTCGGTGGTCGCGACTCTCCCCCTTCGCGGGGTGAAGGCCGGAGAGGTCCCTGGTTTCCTCGCCGGAAAGCCCTGAGTGTTTTCATGTCTTGGGATCTGGAGATAGGAAGGAATGACTACCACCATAGCACCACCTCGCTTCACTTCTTTTGACACCCATCTCTGGAACCAGAGTCAACTGCACCGGGCCTATCAGCGCCTAGGGGCTCACCTTTGTGAGGAGCAGGGTCAAGCCGGCACTCATTTTTCGGTCTGGGCTCCCAATGCGGTGAGGGTCAGCGTCATTGGTGACTTCAACTCCTGGGACGAGCAGGCCCATCCTTTGGAGCTTCATTCGGAGACTGGAGTCTGGCAAGGCTTTATTGCCGGAGTCGAGGAAGGCACGCTCTACAAATACAGCATCCTCTCCAGTGTTCGGGGCTATAAGACCCACCGCTCGGACCCTTACGGATTCGCCTTTCAGAAGCGACCCGACACCGCGTCTATAGTCTGGGACATCACCCGACATGAGTGGAACGACCAAGCTTGGATGTCCTCCAGAGTCCAGACCGACATTCGCCACCAGAAGCTCTCCATCTATGAAGTGCACTTGGGATCTTGGCGACGCCGGGCCGACCAAGGCGATCGGTGGTTGACTTACCGAGAGATGGCCGAACCCCTAGCCAAGTACTGTCAGGAAATGGGCTTCACCCACGTGGAACTGCTTCCGGTCACCGAGCATCCCTACGATGGCTCCTGGGGCTATCAATCCACGGGTTATTTCGCTCCCACGTCCCGCCACGGCACTCCCGATGACTTCAAATTCCTGGTGGATGTTTTGCATCAGCACGGGATAGGAGTGATCCTAGATTGGGTTCCAGCCCACTTTCCCACCGACGGCTTTGCGCTGAATTATTTCGATGGCACTCATCTCTATGAACACGCCGACCCTCGGCGCGGCATGCATCCCGAATGGGGCACCCTGATCTTCAACTATGGCCGCCACGAGGTGGTGAATTTTCTGATTTCCAGCGCCTTGTTCTGGTTGGACGTGTACCATATTGACGGCATTCGAGTGGACGCGGTGGCCTCTATGCTGTACCTCGACTACGGACGACAGGGGCACGATTGGGTTCCCAATGTCTACGGAGGCCGGGAGAACCTAGAAGCGGTGGAGTTTCTCAAAAAGCTGAACTTCACCATCAACGATCAGTACCCGGGGGTCTTCACCACCGCCGAGGAGTCCACCGCTTGGCCTCTGGTCACCGGCTCGGTGGCCGACGACGGTCTAGGCTTCACTCTAAAATGGAACATGGGCTGGATGAACGACACTCTCAGCTATTTCGAGTACGACCCCATTCACCGGCAGCACCATCACAACAAGCTCACTTTTGGGCTGGTTTACCAATACTCCGAAAATTTTCTTCTCCCCCTATCTCACGACGAGGTGGTGCATCTCAAGAAAGCCCTGCTCACTAAAATGCCCGGAGAAGATCCTCAGAGAGTGGCCAACCTTAAGGCGCTCTATGGCTACATGTGGGGCTATCCCGGCAAGAAGCTGCTTTTCATGGGCGGCGAATTCGGTCAGTGGTCAGAGTGGAACTTCAGCGGCTCCTTGGACTGGCACCTCTTGGAACTCGAGGCTCATCGGGGGATTCAAGAGTGGGTGAAGGCTCTCAACGGCCTCTATCATCAAGAACCAGCACTTTGGGAACGCGACAACCATCCCGAAGGTTTTCGTTGGATCGACTGTCACGATCGGGCCCGCAGCCTGATCAGCTTTTTGCGGTTTCCCAAAGACGGCTCCTACGCCCTGGCCTTCGTTTGCAACTTCACTCCGGTACCCCGAGAGGATTTTCGTTTAGGTCTGCCTTGGAAAGGTGAATGGGAGGTTCTTCTTTCCTCAGAAGAGCTTCGCTTTGGGGGCAGTCAACAGAAGCCGGAAAACCTAACCACCGAAGAGCACCTGTGCCACGATCTTCCCAATTCGGTTCCCCTTAATCTGCCTGCGCTGTCGGTGATGGTCTTGAAGTCTTCGGCTCCCCATGAAAAGTGTGAAGAAAAGGAGGGCCTCGAGTCCTAAAATGATCCTGGGTTAGCGAACCAGGCAGCGATTCTTTGTGGCAGACTTAGATTCGAGGTTGGGACCGAGGCGTGACTGCGCAAAATTTCGGCCTGACTCATTGGGAAAAGCCAAGGGTCAGCCACCGACCAGGGACTTCAGAGCTCGGGCTAGGATGCCCAGAGACGGACGAGTTGTGGGGGTCGGCCGACTTTCTAACAGAGGCTCACTGACGGCCTGATTGTCCTGACGCGCTCGATGTAACTCCAGCACTCGAGTCAGTTCGCCGGCGTCCAGCCACACCCCGCGACAACTCGAGCATTCGTCGACCTCCACGTCACCCAGATGACGAACGTTTAGGGCCTGCCCATCGCAGCGAGCGCAGCTTCGTGGCCCCAGTGTTGGTACCGACTCTGCTAGGGCCTGGGGTGGGACTTCGAAGATTTGACCGTGTAGGTTGGAGTCGGTGATCAACTGTCGAAGCTCTGAGCGATCAAACCAAAGGCCAACACATGAGGTGCAGCGGTCGAGTTCCAAGTCGGAGCCTTCGAAGGTCAGGGGGATGAGGTCGCTTTGGCAGGCTGGGCAATCCATCTGCTCTACCAAAATCGGCTCTGCTCTTGAACTCTGTGAAAGCAGAAGCTTCTCGAGGCGATCAGCTAAAGCTTGGGGCACCCTCAGTTGCTGGTGGCAACCAGGGCAGCGGCAAGGCAGACCTTGGGCTAGGCTTTCGAGGGCGAATTCGAGAATGAGGGTCCTGCAACAAGGGCAGGCCAGCTGGGTCTCTGAAGGAATCTTGCCGAGCTTTGCCATGACACCATCTTCTAGCTGTCAGCCGAATTTCCTCAATCGTTCTGAAAATCAGCCTCGATCTTCAAAAGACCGCCTGGCAGCTGAAAAGTTAGGGATTCTTAGCAACCCCTTTGGTCTGGAAAATCTTCCAGAAGATATTCTGTGAGAGTTGCATGGTTTAATGAGGAAGTTTCGTGCTATACTCTAGCCTTGGGGATAGTATAGTTTCCTGGAGGTAGGTTGCGAAATTGGATTGGGACCCCAAGGTCGGGGGCGTTTCGAGGTTCTTCCCTTCTCTTCGTCGTTGTAATCCTGTTCTTTTTGGTGCTCATGGTGGGAGCCTTAGCCCAATTGTCCATGAGCAGCATGCACAGTACAGCCAAGAAGCACTGGCAAAAGAGGGCGCACTTTGCCGCCTATGCCGGAATCCAAGAGGGTTTGGCTAAGCTCAATAGCAATGCCGCTTGGACAGGGAAGATCGAAGATCGGACCGTCCCGGGCACCACGGATCTCGTCTACACAGTGGAGTTCGACAACAACGCCGATGGTACCGAAGGACGCTTTGCCAATGACGGTATCACCTGGTTGCCCCAGGGAACCGTCTATCTCTTTTCTGTGGCAGCCCTAGGCGACCGTGAGGAATCCGGAGTGGCGGGCTTCGCCGCCTTGATTGGCCCCCAGCGACCACGTTTCAGCTACGCGGTCTTCGCCAACAGCAACATTCATTTGGACGGAAGTCAGGTCCACGAGTGGGACCCCACCGGGGTGACGGGGGGATCTCAGGACACCGCCCACGTGGTTACCAATATGTCGGCCCCCGACCTTCCGTCCTTTCAATACGGCATCGAACATATCAATGGTTCTTCTACTCACGGACAGCTCCGGGTCGGAGTGGGTGGCAGCAATGCCCTGGTGAACACCAGTGGTAGCGGCAACTATGCGGGATTTGCGGTTTCCGAAGAACACAAAACCTTAACCCCATTCCAAGAACCCTTGAATGTGCCACCGATGTATCTTCCCGATGAAATCAAGACTATAGATGACTCCACTCCCAATTCGGATCCCAACGATAGTCCAGGAGATCCCTATACCTTGCGACCTGGGAGTTACGGAACGCTCAACGTGAATGGGAGTAGAACCCTAAGGCTGCGCCCCAACGCCGAAGATGGGTCGGTTTATGTTTTTCAGAACCTGAATATGACCTCCGGCACCTCCATAGAATTGGAAACCCACCCGGACCATCCGGTGTTGGTCTACATTCGTCAGTCGGCTACCTTGAACGGGGTGAACGTCAATACTGCAGGAGATCCCGATCCAGCCTTGCTCCAGTTCTATTTCACCGGAGGGGGATCGAACTTTGTCTTCAACGACAGCCAAGGGGTCTTTGTGGCTGCAGGGCATGGTATGTTTTTTCAGGCCCAGAATAGCCAAGTTCGTGGATCAGTCATGGGCAATCGGGTGCGAATGCTCAACTCCATTTTACACTTCGATGTCAGACTGCGTGGAGTTCCCCTCCAGGGACAGGGACAGTTTGTGCTATTGGATCTCGTGGAGGTGACTCACTCGGTAGCCGTCGTTGCCCTGGAGGAGGCTACCGCTGCGGCAGCCGCAACCATGGGAGCCCCTCCTCCTGCCCCGCCTGCCCCGGTCAATCCCCTCCCGCCAAATCAGGATGAAGAGATCACCGGACCGGCGGTCTCGGTGGTGGGAGGTCCAGCTCCTTGCGGAACCTGTGGTATGGCGAATGGACACGATCCTAAGTGTCCTGAGAATATCTGCGGCATGTGTGGCGAGGCCGGTGGCGGCCACGATCCAGGCTGTCCTGTGTTGCAATGTGGTGAATGCGGGCAGACCGGCGGAAGCCACGCCCCTGGATGTTCCCTAGCGCGTTGTGCCGAATGCAACGGGGGTGAAGGCTTCCACGAACAGGGATGCAGTCAGGGTGAGCAACAGTGTCTAGAGTGCGGTATGACTGGGGGGAGCCACACGGTTCAATGTCCGAACAACCTTTGTGGAGACTGCGGCAGAGGTGGTGGAGACCACGACCAGACCTGTCCTACGTTGGAGGCCCCGTGCGACAGGTGCGGCGAAACTGGTGGAAACCACCAACCAGGCTGTGCGGAGGAGCCTTGTTCGGAATGCGGCGGCCAGAACGGTAATCATCAGCAGAACTGTTCAACACAGCCATGCAGCGCTTGTGGGCAGACCGGTGGCACCCACGATTCCAGCTGCACCATCGGAGGTATACAATGCGCCGATTGCGGAGTGGTTGGAGGCGGTCACACTCCTGAGTGCTCTAACAATCCCGTCGAGGAGTGCCATAGTTGTGGACAAGTTGATGGTGCGCACTCCAGTGGCTGCGTCTACTACACTTGCGAATACTGCCAGTTGACCGGCACGCACATACCAGAGTGCTATTACAACTATTGCTCGAACGGAACTCCGGGCTGCGGGGCCAATCACCAGATGGACGAACACTGCTACTAGGGCGCTTGAGGTCCCAAGGGTAGGCAAACCCCAAAGGTTTGCCTACCCACCCTCCGGGTACCAGAAATCCATGAGGAGAATTTCCGCCTACCTGGTCTTGCTGCTGCTTTGCTTGGCGACCTTTCCAAGCTGTGATTCAAGCAGAGTTCCCTCTGAAGCAGCCCAGATCCCCGAAGGAGCGGTCGTAGTTGATGTTCGAACCCGGTCTGAATTTGAGTCGGGCCACCTCGAAGGGGCGCTTCACATACCCTATGATGAGATGGAAAAGCATTTGTCCCGGCTTCCCAGAGACCGGACCGTCGCTTTATACTGTGCTTCAGGCAGGCGTTCCGGTCTGGCGGAAAAGACCCTTCGAGACCAGGGCTACACCGAGGTCATCAATGCTGGAGCTTTCTCTCGCCTGAAGAGTCCCTAGCTCAAAATCTGGCCGTCGATGTCTTTGGCTACCTAAGGATCTGGCCAGAGCCTAAATGCGGCTTAGCGGATCAGATACTCGGTGGCGTCGGCATCGGTCTTCAAGGCCTCGGAAGAAGCCGAGGGGGACTCGGAAGAGGATTCCGCGATTCCAGACGAGATGATGTTCGGCGAGTCGTAGGTGCTCGGGAATAAGACCATCTGGTTCACTCGATTGACGCTGGGTGAGTCGAAGTTGGATGGATATCCCGGGCTCCAATTTTCCAGCTGAGGTTTCGCCACTTCGATCTTTTCGGGATTCTTAAGCAGTTGGGTGAGAGACTCCCCGGTGGTGGCTCGAAGGACTTGCAGAGGCATGTTGCCGGGAAGACCTGCGGCAAAATCCAGACCATAAGTGCCTCTTAAGGTCTCGAGCTTGGTGTTTCCACTCTTGGCCCTTATACGACCGTCGGCGTTGCGGGTTCTTCCACCCGGAGCAAGCTCCGGGGCCTGCCAGTTTTCAAGCTCAGGTTTGACGGCCTGGATTTTGTCGGGATTCTTGAGCAGTTGAGTGAGCGACTCGCCGGTGGCCGCCCTGAGTATCCCCAGGGGCATATTGCCAGGGAGACCTGCGGCAAAATCCAGGCCATAGGTGCCCCGCAGGGTCTCGAGCTTAGTCTTGCCACTCTTGGTGCGGAAACGGCCGTCAGCGTTGCGGGTGCGGGCGGGCTGAGCTTGCTCTTGGGGCTCAGGTAAGCTCTTGAGGCTTTGCAGTCCCGATGGCATCCCCAGACTTCCCAAACCAAGACCCCCCAAACTCATGCCTATGGCCGCTGGGCCCAGAAAGCCTGCACCTGCTCCGAAGGCAGCTCCGGCAACAACTCCCAAGCCAATCATTGATGACAGCCCCACATTGCCACTAAGAAATCCACTGTAAGGAGCTGGAAGATTCTCCAGCTTCGAGTCCGGGCCAACTTTCGCAGTGGAAAGCGAGTCGGTCAACGTCCTCAAGTTTGCCTCGGCGTCACTGTAAAGGGAGCCTAAGTCGAGTTGGTCTCCGGGCAAGTTCACATCTTGTTCGGATACCACATTGGTCTTCAAGCCCGGCGATTCGGATTTGACCGAGCCAGTCGTCTTATTCGAGTATGCCTGATTGACTCCCTGAACTGTGCCTGCGTTCATAGGTAAATGCGCCTCCGAAGCGAAAATCTTGTTAACCTGTAGAGAATTCCAGCAAGGGGCTTTTAATCCTTCGGTTTCACGAAACTTGCCGTTTGCGAGGTGTTCCAGGAGTGATAGGAGAAAACACCCGAGTGTTGAGCTTGCGGGGATGGCGTCAGAGACTGGGGGGAGCGAGAAGTCGGCCCGGCATCGCTCTTCCTTTCGTTCTGCTCATGCTCACCCTGCTGTTGGTCATCTTGAGTATGGTTGCTAAACAAGGGATTGGAGTCCTCCACCATTCCAAGACCAACAGCATTTCTAAACAGGCCCTCTTTGCCGCGGAGGCTGGTGCTGCTGATGCTCTGCGACGGTTAGTCGAGGACCCCAACTGGGTGGGCCCGCTACCAAGAACCGAGCTCGACTCCGGGTTCTCGTACGCCGTGGAGGTTCTCAATAACTTTTCTGGTCCAGGGCCCGAGTTGGCTTCCAACGGTACGCTGGTTCCTATGGGGTTTACTTATTTGGAAGCCACCGGTTTCTCTCCAAACGACACCATTTCTCGTCAAGCATTCTTGTTGGTGACCAGAGGTTCTGCTTCAGCTCTGGGTTTTGCCATTGGGGCGGGAGGAACAGTTCGGATGCAAGGTAGTAAGACCATCTTCGGTAGTGTGAAGGCCAATCGAGATATTCGTTTTCAGGGCAGCACATCCGTGAGGCCCATGAATGGCAGTGGCAGGGTCTTGAGCAGTCAAGATGTCAGATCTCAGGGAAGCTTTCAAATGGATGAGGCCCAGGACGTCCGAGCCCGAGGCAGCGTTCAGGCAACCCCAGGGGTTCGTGGGACCGAGTTCGTCGAGTCGGGAGACACTTCAGAGTCGACAGAGCCATTTATCGCTGATGGCCGAACCACCAATGCTCTCAATCCAGGAGAGGTTGGTCAAGTGCTTCCGAATCCTGACCAGAGTGTGCTTCTGGATCTCACTCGCGACGACTTGGTCTACTATGGCGCAGATATTGCTAATGACGACGGTAGCGACAGCACGGTGAGTGTTAGTGGGGTCCTCGACCTCGAAGGGAAGATTCATTACTTCCCCGGCGGCGTAGAGTTCACCGGCTCTTCGTCTATTGTCGGAGAAGGCACTATCGTAGTGGGACACGGAAACTCTATGCGGTTCCAAGGGTCGACTACAGCGGTCAACGCCAACCTCATCGCTCTCCGCCATCCGGATCAAATGCCCAGCAGCGGTAACCCCTCAATTCGTTTTCAGGGGAGCGCCAATGTTTCTGGGCTGATATATGCTCACGAAGACATCGAGATTCAAGGAAGCTTTCGCCTCGATGGGGTGATGATCGCCTATCGCGACGGCGGCGGGGACATTGATGTCCAAGGCAGCAGTCAGATCACTCTGGCTTCGACAGTGCTGGCCAACGTCCCGGGCTTTGAAGCCTGGTCTGGCGGCTTTGCCGGTGTCGGTGGGGCACCGGTAGGCTCAGGACCCCTGTCTATTCTCAGTTGGGAGCGGCGTTGAGACCCCGAGGCCTGACCATTATCGAGATGCTCATTGCTGCCACTGTCTTCATTGTCGCCATCGTGACCCTGATCGGGATTTTTCCGGTTTCGGCCCGCTCAGCTCAGCAATCCCACGCCCATTTGGTGGCAACCAACCTGGCTGAGAAGGAGTTGGAGCTGAGCCGAGCCATGGATTTCCTGGCGGTAGCTGACCGAGACAAGACTTATCGCTTGCATCAAGAGTCCGGTGGATTTGCTCGAGAAGAAATCTATCAGGTGACGGTCAGGGTCCGAGAGATTCGTTCGGGCTTAAAGAGCGTCTTGGTTACCGTGAAGTGGGACCAGGATAAGAACATTCCCAGGAACCTGAGTATGGAGACCTTCGTTGCCCGCCTCACTCCCTGAATCTCAAAGAGGGTTCACTCTGGTGGAAGTCCTCATCTCCATGGGCTTGTTCACCATGGTGCTCTTAGGGGTCTACTGCAGTCTCACATTGGCGCTTCGCTTTCAAACCAAGCTCAGCGACACCACAACCGTTTTCGAGCGGGGTCTCCGTGCTTCCTCACGAATGAGCTACGATCTCGGGACGGGATCCTCCGAGTCGGTGGTGGTCGAACCCAACGGCTTCGCCTTCGTTTCTGCCAGGCTCGACTCAGGAGTGTTCACTCACGATCCCCATGGCAGTCTGGAGTGGCACGGTGTCATTTTCTACTACCTTGAAGAGGGCAATTTGATGCGAGGAGAACTGCCATTCCCAGCGACCAGTACGCCGGTCCCTTTGGGCAGTATCCAGGACTTGATCGAGGATGAAGACGCTCGCAAAGCGATCTTGGTGGAGGGGGTTGAAGAACTGACGCTTACTGTGGGGAGCGGTGCTACTACGATCTTGAGTGTCCGGGGTGACGATGAGAAAAAGAGAAATCTCATCACTTTGGAATCTCGGGTCACTTTTCGAAATTAAAGTGCTCGCCTTACGGTTCTATGTCAAAGAGAGGTACCCGCCCTCAGGGTCGGCCACCCAACAAAGTTGGGTGGCAGGCGCCCGTCTGAGACTTCGTAAGGCCTTCGACTTGAGGAGGGACGAGCGCGCGGGTGTCCTTTGGGCGTTCGACATCCATAAGCGAGGTACGACAACCCCAGATGGGATGGATCTGTGCTCATTGGGGTGCAGAACCATTAGCCGAGCGCTTCAGAAGGGACCGTGGATATTCTAAGGCTGAGTTTGCAAGCTGGCCTTGAAGTCTACGGGGACTTCTCCTGAAGGATGGGCGTTCGAGGTTCGGAAGGTTCCTTTTCGAGCTTTTTGAGTAGAGCTGGATTGGTAATGAGTGGAAAATTCCACCACCGCTTTCTCTCCCGCCCCCAGATTCACCATGCGTTGCATTCGGGAAGGGTCGGCCAGAGTATCTCCTCCACCTCGAGACGACTTGGACACCTTAGGGTTGAGATCGAGATTCACGATCGCCTGCTGAGGCTCGTCGCCTCGGTTTTCCACGGTGACACTGACGGTGATGGATTTGCCGGCCTCGGCGTTGGCCACGGCATCCACGATGGCCAAGCTCGTTTGGGCTCCGGCGGGAAGGGCGAGCATAATGAGGGCTAATAGAACGTTTCTCATGCCTTGTCGCTTCGAGGCTCGTCTTTGAGGGCCTTCAGCGGGCCTGCCTGAGAGCACGCGTCGAAGGCACCGGCTGGACTTGCCACCAAGATCTCAATGACTGCGTTTGGTATCTCCACTACGGAAAGTCTCTTCGAGCAATTCTACCAAACCATGGAAATCTTGGGCTGTGGTGGTGGGATAGCGAATCCAAAGGGTATTGGTTGATCCCCGTCCCACAAAAGTCTTGCGATAGTGGATGGTTTGCTTTTCGGTCCACGACAGTACATACCAAGTGCTACCTCGGTTGCTGTAGGCGATATCCAGGTCGGTGTACAGCCCCTGTTCCACCAGGTGCATGGTGGCTTCCTCATAGGCTTGTTCCAGCGATAGCGCTTCGAGGTTGTTGCTTCCGTACACCAGAATCGGTGCCTGGCCATCGGGGCTCTGCAGCGTGCACCCATCACGGTTGGTGGGTTCTTCGCCTCGAAGGTACGAGCTGGGATACGACAAGGAAAATCCAAATCGAGGGTTGTGGTACGTGGTGAGGGAGTCAGCCGATACCTCAGAGCTGAGAGACAAGATGGTCAGCAAGACCAAGAGTACGATTTCACATACCGAATAACGCGTTGGTCTGCCGAGAGCCTCTCGGGGGCACAGAGGTGTCTCTGTTGACCGCCTCTTTTCAAGGCGAAAGTCTGGATTAAGAATGGTCCTCCTCCTCGGCCGGACTGGACTCGGAAACCCTAAAGCTGAGGCGCCCTTGAGTTGCCTCAAACCAGGGCCAGACGAGCCCAGGAGGGCGGAGGGCAACCTCTCGACCTAAGAGTTCTACGAAGGGAATTTCGATCGTCGCATGCTGGTCATCGAGCCTGTAAGTCAGCCTGCTCTGCGCTATGAGGGATTCGTTCGGTAGAGGGAGACCGGACTCGGCCAAACTCAGCAAACTCTTTGGGAGAGTTCCATGTTCGCAAAGGTAGGCACTCACTGAGGCCGTGACGGCCATTCCTAGTACTCTATTGCGATTGTAGATGATCTGCTGCTGCACCAAATCTAAGTCGGCCAGGGCAAAAACGGCGAGCAATCCTGTCTTCCCGGCGAGGTAATCCGAACGCGAGAATTCTCCCAATCGCAAGGGCATCACGATCTTGCCTTCGGTTTGCAACTGACCCAGCATCTCGGAAACGATATTGAAGTAGATCCTCAGTTCACGTTGGGCTAACCCCGGAGCATTGTAGGCCCAACTGGGCTGAAGCGATTGGCGGCTGTTCGAATCCCTTTGCTGAATGCTATTCTGAGCCGCCAACATCTCCGATTCGAGAATCCTTGCCAACTGCTCGGGATCAGGTAGGGATTTTATGAGGCTTTGAGAGACTTCTCTCCACTGTTGGGCCTCGAAACTTTGGCCTGGAGTTAGAAGGACGAACATGGAGTCCAGGGCTAGAGACTGAAAGGCGACTCCCGCTAGGTCGGAGATCAAGCTGCTCGAGTCTTGAACCGTTCGGCCAAACTTCAAGACTTCTAGCAGATCTTGAGCCGCCTCCCAGACCTGACCTTGGGCAGACTTATACTCTGCTAGGGTGATGAGCCCCACGACTCCGGAACGAACTGCAGAGAAGTTCATAAGTGGAGAATAAAAAGTCGGTTCAATCACCGGGGTGGTAAACACCGGTTTGCCGAACGCCTCCAGCAGGTCAGGGGCCAAAGATTCGAATTCCGATAGGGCAGCCAGGTACTGCACATCACTCTTCGAGAACCTTTCGTGGTCCATAGTCTCGCCGCTCTTTTGGGTGCTGTACAGGTTCCAGCGACGTATGCGCTCTGCTGCCGAAGTATCTGCTTCTCCCACGGTATCAGGCTGATCCCAGAGAGGTCTGAGAGGAACCGATAAGAAGCCGTTGAGCTCGGGATCTTGGGCTTTGAGTTGCAACTGTGTATTGCGTTCCAGGGCGTTGCGAAGCCGATCGCTCACCAGCTGAGGCTGTTGAAGTCTTGGGAACTGCACCCAGATGGCGCAAATGCCCAAAAAAATGGAAATCGCTAGGGCAAAGGCGAGCCAAAATCGTCTCGATAGAGGGCTAATCATCCGGTACATCTTTGCTATTTTGAAGCATCCGACCTCCAGGCAGCGCAGGACCGTTTTTCTCAATCCGGAACCCAGAATAATGAGACATATTTTAGTGATTCATCTGTTGGGAGTTTTGCTTTCGATGCCATGTCTTGCGGATATTCAAGTCCGAGTGGGGGGCTCATCCTGGGCCACCATCGAGAGGTCAGGGACCATTCGCATTGGAGGGAGTTCCGTGGGCCGAATAGACTCAGACGGAACCATCCGAGAAGGCGGCACCTCCGTGGGTAAGGTGGAGTCGAACGGAACCATTCGGCGGGGCGGCTCATCCTTTGCTTCGGTGGAGCGCGATGGCACCCTGAGGATTGGTGGCTCCTCTGTGGGCCGTATTGAAAAGGACGGCACCATCAGAAAGGGTGGATCCTCCTGGGGTCGGGCCGAAGGTCTGAGTACTGATGAAGATGTGCGTCGAGTGGCCGCCTTGTTATTCTTCTTCTCGGATGCTTGGTGAGAGCCACCTGGCCCGGACCGGTCATCGAGGACAATAGTTGAAGTGAAAACTTTCACACGATACAATAGGAGATCGAAGTATGAATCGTGCGCTTAGAAAGCGTGCATCCAAGCTGCACGCAAAAGCCAAGAAGGCCTTAGCGAGACTTCAAGGCGATGGATTTCAATCTGAGGCCAACAGGCTCAGTGAGGAACAATACGTGGAAACTTTGGCTCGCTTTGAGGCGGCAGACTCGGGCGATCTCGAGGGTCTCGCTACTGCTCTGGCTCAGAGTTTGATAACTAATACCGAAGATTTGGTGACCCGTGGCGTCTCCCGTTTCGCCTCCCAGGAGCAACTCAGCAAGGTGGCCTGTCGGGCAGGATGTTCTTGGTGCTGCCGCCAGCCCATGCAGGTCAGCATTCTCAGCGCGATTTCGGTGGCGGCTCAC
>JBJHCR010000049.1:21134-26335 GCA_050486105.1 Vulcanimicrobiota bacterium | reverse complement strand
ATAGTCACTTCTGACAGACCCTACGAAGGGTCGGCTGGGCGCAGTCCGGGGGTGACTATTCGCAGGATAGAACAAGGCAACGAATTCGATAGGGAAGCCTATCGAGCTTTGCACAGCAAGCTTTTTGAGCCAAGAGGGAACGGTTTCCTGGACCTTTTGGTCAGCTTGCCGGACTATCATCTTTTCTTGGCCGAGAGAGGTTCCGATTTGGTGGGCTTCTTGGAACTAGAGATCAGCGAAGACACCGCGGTCATCGAGTCTTTTGGAATTCATCCTGACTATCGAAGGCAAGGATACGGAAGCAGTCTACTCCGATCAAGTTTGGAGTTCGCCTGGCGTCAAGACGGTATCAAGCTCGTTCGACAGATTTGGAAGACCGAACAGCCCGAGTTTCTTAAGGTCTACACCTCCCTCGGATTCAAGAAAAAAGCGGCCCTCCACCGCATGGTCAAGACTATTACCTAGAGGGCCAACCGGAAACACCCATAACATCTTGCTCGTTCATTATTGTCCCTGTGAAATCGTCCATTTGTCGCCAAATATTCTCGATATTACGCAAAAATGTCCAATTCCACAGGACCAAAATGCACTTCGCAATCTGTCAAGGGGGTTCCCAGTCGGACCTCTAGGGCGTGTTGACATTCGGCGTTCCGAGCTACACGAAGAAGATTTTTGTGCTTAGGATCTGGTCCGGAATAACTTTCTATTTTCGGTTGTCGAGGCGCCGGGTACCCGCGTCCCCGTGGGTGTGGCAAGGCGGTTCGAGCGACTAGTATCGAGAATACTTAAGTGAGAACCAACGCTGCCAGCACCCAGAGGGTCCCCGATGCATCGGCGGCCCAAACCGGGAAGTTATTTCGGACCAGATCCTTAGGTAGGTGAATTTATCGCCTAGTACCGGGCGTACTTAAGAGAAATTTTGCTACCTAAGCGCGGAAATCCGCGAGTGTAGCCGGGTACCCGCTTGCGGGTGAAGGTTGAATGTCAACACGCCCTTGGTCTGCCGGCGGTCTTGTCGCCCTTTGCTCGCCTGGCTCTTGGGCGGATGCTCCCGTCTAGACTAGCGCTGCAAACCGTCACGGATGATGCGAGATCCGGACTACTGCATTGCTGATAGGAATGCAGAGTGAAGGGTTCGGGAAAAAGTTGCAGCAAGGTGTAGATGGCCGGGGTTCCACAGTAGTTTCGGCTTCCCCCGTCAGCTTGCAGGGTGGAGAAAAAAGCTTGAGGGTCTCCGTTCTGGACGCCTGCTAGGGTTTTCTTGTCCTCTTCTTCTAGGCGGGTCAAGCTTACTTCGTCGGTGGGGGCCATCCCAAAGTCCTCACCGACGTGGGCGAGATCGACGCTGGCCAGCACGTGGATGGCTGACTCCTCCTCGAGCAAGCCTTGGAGATTGTCAAGAAACGGACCGACTCCAGGAAGTTCTAAGGGATCGATCTGGTCTTGAATCGCCTGGTGGAACGAGCCGCAGAGCACCGGGACTATGGATAGGTCCCGATTGCCTGGAAGTAAGTAGCGCAGAGCCACGGCGTGGAATTCCACCGAGTGCTCGCCAAGATGATGGTATTCGTCTTCGAAGGGGTCGAACGGCAAGTCACGGTTTAGCCGATCAACGAATGCGCTGTTGGTGGGCACCACTCCCAAGGGAGTATCGAAGGCCTTTTTGGTGAGAATAAACGGGTGTCGACTGACCGCGTGGCAGATGCCGAGAATAACGACGGTGAGAGGATCGTTGGAAACCTTGAGCTTATCCTTGATGGCAGAGTAGCCTGCTGTATAGGTCTCTCGCCCTCGAAAGAAATCGATGTGAGGCAGGATAGAGGCTGCCACAGGCGCGGGATAGGAATTCCGTTTATCTGGCGGAGGCCCCAGAATTTCCTGAAAGAACTGCGATAGTATCAAGGGATCTTTAGGATAGGCCGACCCGGCGTGGCGGGCCGGCCTAGGGTCCAGAGAGTCCAAGAGTTTTCTGGTCTTGGCGTTGTCCACAAGATTCTTGCTGTCCAAGTCTTCAAGCAAGCTTCTGAGGAGGTCCTCAGGGACTAAGGCTCCCGTGAGGTGGGCAAAATCCCGAATGATTTCTTCGACCGTTCTGCTGCCATCGGCCAATTCCATGAGGCACAGGGTTGGCAAGGGCACGACGAATGCCTCCTCGGTGATCCCATTGGGATCCTGGATAAGATAGGCGGGGCCTCCTGCACTGGCGGACTCAGGCAGAGGGACGGTTGCGAATGGACGAACTCTTGGTCGGTACTCCATATCTTGGGATTTCGTCAATTCAGGAGAAACCTCCCTTCCAAGTTGGAAGGAATGACCGGGGACTGAGAGAAACGACTACCGCTGGAATGGATCTAGAAACCGATTCAATCCATCTTTTTTAGGAGGAGACCGAAAAATGAAAAAGTTAGTTAATCTAGCACTCACGGCAGCTCTCGTTGCCGGACTCTTCGGTGCAGCGAGCGCTGATGACCACGATCGCGTCCCGAACAACAAGCAGGCTGGCGGAACCTGGTACTACCCTTACATGGGTCCTGCTCACGATGACTTTGGCGCCCCTATGATGGGCTTCAAATACAGCGATGAGTACACCGGTGAGGTGGCCTACCTTGATGACTGGACTCTGATTCTCGAAGCTGACGGCAGCGGAGACATGTTGACCTTCAGCCTGTTCCCTGGCGTAACTCGTTTCGATCCCAGCCCCGCTGGTGTTCGAGTTGGTTCCAAAGTGGAAATCAAGTCTGACACCGCAATGAAGGCGAAACTGGTTCACAGCGTTCCATTCTACAAATGGCTCGCTGGTCAATCCAAGTAGTCTGATAACATTCAGAAAAAAAGCAGGGCCCCAATCGGAGCCCTGCTTTTTTAGTTGGCGCCCTCAGGAGTTCCTCAAAAGTCCCCCTGAAAAAAGCCCCCCTGGTTCCCAAGCCTTCCTTGAGAGGAGCGCTTGGCGACGAGGGGGGCCTGTAAGGCGCCTACGGCCGTTACCAGTTTAGGTTGCAGGGGCGAGCACCAGTGTCATCTGGCGACCTTGCATCTGCGGCTTGGATTCGACGGTGCCGACCTGCTGAACCTCTCGGCTCACTCGCATCAGGAGTTCTTCTGCGAGGTCTTGATGAACCACCTCGCGACCTCGGAAACGGAGGAGAACTTTGACCTTGTCACCACCTTCGAGAAGTCGAACAACCTGCTTCGTCTTGACTTGAAAGTCGTGCTCACCGATTTTCGGTCGCATTTTGACTTCACGCACTGTAGCGCTTCTTCCGGCCTTGGACTCTTTGCGCTGCTTATCGCGCTCGTAACGCCACTTTCCGTAGTCAAGAATTTTGCACACAGGGGGGTCGGAATTAGGAGAGATCTCGACCAAGTCAAGCTTTTTCTCTCTAGCTAGGCGGGTGGCGTCTCGCGGATGCATGGCACCCAAGTTGGTTCCGTTTTCGTCAACGACCCGCACCTCCCGAGCTCTAATTCTTTCATTCAACCGGTGTTCAAACCGGGGGGTTTTGTCTTGATGACGTCTTCCTCTTCTACCGATGGTGATCTCCTTTCAATTTGGGGCGTCTAGCACCCGATAAACTATTATACCACTGCTTTGCTCATGGTTAACACTCATGCCTGGAAACTGGAAAAGTTTTTTCCGAGTTTTTCACTCCAGAGTGTTCGGCCTCAAGGTCCGCAGGTCGCGGAATACAGCCCTCGGGGCCGAATACCTCTAAAAGCTAAGGTTGAAGCTAGAATTGATCATCAAGCCGTGATAACTGAACGGGTGCAGAGTTGATTGCGGACTGAAGACAGTGTTGTTAGCCGGAGTAGTCGGGGTACCAAAGACCGCTGGAGAGACCCGGTCTCGGGTCGAGATGTAGGTGGCAACCAGATCCCAGTGGGTGGAGTCGCTGACGGCATAATCGAAACCTATGAAGGGCTGTTGTTGCTCAACGTGAAGATTGTTGAAGGTGGTGTTCTGGGCGAGCACCGCAAAATTGGAGTAGACTCCGTACGGGTCGTAGTGTCCGGCCACGGTGTACTTTCCAAATCCTCCATTTAGGGTGAAGGTTTCAGTTAGGTCGTAGTCGATCCCCAATTCCCAACCGTGGTAATTGAGGTCGACATTGTTGATGTGTTCTCCTATGATGCCCCCGGCACCTGGTAGGAGGGCCGCCAGGTTACTCCGGCGCCTAAAGGTGGTGGAGTTGTAGCTGGCGGTCAGTTGGACTCCCCTGGCTGCCTCATCGTCGAAATACCATTTGTGTTGGGCGGTGACGGCGAAAAAATCACTGCGGCCTCTTGGAGCTTCGAGAGGGACGGCCAAAGTGTTCACCCCATCGCTTGCGAATGTGTTGGGACTGAATCCCCCGAATACCGGTTCGGTGAAACCAGGGGAGAAGCCCAAGACTGGGGAGTTAGGAATTCCTGCCCCCAGGGAGTTGGCCGAGAATCGCACGTCTTGAAGGGAGGCTTTTCGCTGTTCTAGGAAGCCGAATCGCAGCAGAACGGCTCCGTCATCGGAAAAATCCCACTTGAATTTCCCTCGGAAGCCCTCTCTGTTGTGAGGAAAAACTTCGGTGTCGTGGAGATTGTAGAGGTCTCCACGTTGGTTCATGAATCCCTCACCAAGCCTCAGGCCATTGAACAAGATTCCACCAACCCGAGGAATCTGAAGCAGAAATGGGTCGTACGTGGGGTCTACCGACAGGTACTCGAGGTCCACATCCAGGCTGTCGAAGAAGGATGCCCCGCCGCTGAAGCGGTAGGCATTGCCGCTCACCGAATAGGCCGAGTTTTGGTTCGGGGTATAGTCACTTCGGGCCCATTCGGCCAGAAATCTTTGAGCGAAGTCTCCTCCCCAAAGATACCGAGCGGATAGGCCGTAGCTGTTTTGTCCCTGAGGGCCGAGGTTTCCGAAGTTCGCTTGCCCGGGCACTCCGGTGATGCCGTCGTTGTTCAGTCCCGGCATAGGAACGGGCCTGATGTCTCCGGTGCTTCCCAGTCCCCCCGTGGCATTGTTCGGCCCGCCCAGTTGGTTGAAGAAAAAGCCAGAGGGATTAACCCAGTTGATCAGGTTGTTGTTGGCGTTGGCGATCAATCCAACTTGCTGGACGGCACCGCCTGAAGCCTGATTGGCGGCTCGCAAAAAATTCCCCTTGATCCGCCCTTTGCGCCGATCGAAATTGTAAGCGAGGTTGCCTCCCCAGGCTGTGCTAAAG
>JBJHCR010000049.1:0-21124 GCA_050486105.1 Vulcanimicrobiota bacterium | reverse complement strand
CTAAAGTAAGAGGCCCCGTTCACTCCGCCGTTGCGATCCGGAAGCAGAGTGCCCAAGACTTCCCAGCTCAGGGTCTGGGACTCGTCCTCGACGATGGGGTTTTCACCGGTCACTTGCAGTCCATAGCTATCCAGAAAACGAGGGCCAAAAGCTCCCGGATTGAACTGTTTCTGATAGACTAATGGGTCGAAGTTGATGTCTGAAAGAGCGCCTGCTCGGAGTCTCACGTTCGACGGTTTGTGGTGGACCCAGAAGTTGTCCAAGGTCATTCGAGTGAAGGGCTGATGGTTGGTAGGCTGTGTGCCGGCTAAGCCACCGCTTATGGTGCTGATGGCGGTGAAAGCATTGGAGAGGTAAGGGGCTGAGATGCCGTAGTACAGGTCCTGAACATTGTCTCCCTGACTACTGAAGGCCACCAACTCCAGCCCGGCGTCAATGTCGGAGGAAACCTTGATGTTCAGCCCCAAGAGGGCTTTTGCCGTTAAGCCTGTTCCATTTGCTAGGGGACGGCCGGACTTGAGGTTGTTCACACTGAACACACCCATGGCGAACGGATCGAATTCCACCCCAGCGGCCGGACCTTCAAAAAGAGTTCCCCCGGCTCCATTGATGGTTCCCACCAGCGCATCATAGTTCAGCACGGGATTGGAGGGATCGCTCTGGCCTTGGCCACGATTGCTGTAGTTCTGAAAGCTAACTCGGGCCTCAAAACTCCCATAAAATGTGATTCGTTCAAGCTCATTCACTCGTTGCTCAATGCGGTCCACAGACTCTTCCAAGTGGTCCACCCGAACACCCAAGGCTTCAAGTTCATTCTGCAGAGCCAAGGCTAACTTGCGGACTTCGTCGAGTTCCGCCTTGGTGGCAAAAGTTTGGTGGTCTTGCTCCATTCTCGCCAGAAGTCGCGCTACCACCATGGCGGTCTCCCAGCGACTGGCCGAGCGGTCGCCTTTAAAGGTGCCGTCTGGGTATCCCTCCACTAGGCCCTTAGCGGCTAGAGTGCTCACTGCGTCTCGGGCCCAGTGCTGCTCCGGAAGATCGGGAAAGAGCGGTGCAGAGGTGGCCGAAGCTGTAGCAAGAATGAGTACGATAAATATCTTTAGTAATATCTTCATGGTTCGAATGACCCCCAGGAAATCAGGTGGCAGGCGGTTCTGCGAAATCCCAGTCCTTCCTCCCCATCGGTTCGAACCGGGTTGATTGAGGCTGAAAGGATGTAGGAGGCACTCGATATGTTTCGATGGATACGGCTTGCAATTCTCGTTGTGGCGTTGACGATTCCGGCTTGGTCGGGAGAGATCGAGGGAACGGTCACCCTCGATGAGAAGAATTTGCCTCAGCGCTCTCGCAACACCAATCCCGACCTCAAGAACACCCAAGGACAGTACGATCGGCGTGAGCTCAAAAGGGCGCAGGCGGGTGGTGATGGAGGCAAGCCCATCGACGCCGATGTTCCCGAGCGAGACTTTGTGGTGGTCTTTCTCACCGCTCAGAAAGATGGGGCCAAGCTCAAAGCGACTCCTAAGCGCACCGAGATAGCCCAGAGACAGCGCACTTTTCTCAATCATGTAACCCCGGTAGTCTTCGGTTCGGAAATTCGATTCACCAATGAAGACAGTTTTTTTCATCATATCTTCTGTCCAGATTCGGCCAAACTGAATGCTCCTCAACACGCTACTCACGTGGACCGAAAGCCGGACCGCCTGGGGAAATTTGAGCTCTTTTGCGACATTCACCCCTTGATGAACGCTTTTATTTACGTGGTTCCCAATGATTTTGTCACCATGGCCAAAGGCGGCAAATTCCGTCTAACGAACGTTCCTCCCGGAGAGTACGTGATCCAGGCTTGGCATCCTCGAGTGAAGTCGGTGAGCAAGCCGATTTCCGTGCCTGGGAGCGGCAAGGTTTCGGTCAGCTTAGATCTATGACCTTAAGACGAGAGCTGAGCCTTTTTTTCGGCGGACTCCTGCTCATTGTTCTGGGGTTGGTGATCACCCACAACAGTTTGTCCCTGTACCGCATCCTGGCTGATGGGCTGAAGAAACAGTTCTCTCCAGATCCCTTTCTCCAGATCGCCGAAGTCGAGCGCAGCCTGTTGATGGAGAGAGCACGGAGTCTGGTGTCGAACCAGCAGGTCAACACTTTTCGTCGCAACCTGATCTCAGGCCTCGAGGGGTCGGGAACTTCCGAGGAGGTTCTTGAGCAAGTGCGCCAGAGTGACGTTGACCCTGAATTGATGACCTTGCGGGCTCATCTTTACACTCTCTACGATCAGACCCTCGGAGTGCTGCATGGTGTGGGGGTCTCAGCTACCAACGACTTGGTGGCTATCGTGGCCGAAGAGGGACAGGTGTTGTTGGAGATCCTAGGTGGCTTGTCCTACTCAGAGTTCGCCCAGTCTCCAGAGCTCGAACTCCAGGTCGTGGAGCCGAACCTGTCCGACCAAGAGATTTGGAAGATCGCCCAGGATAGAGGTGAGTGCCGAGGCTTCTTGGTCTATCCTGATGGCAACCTGTACCTGTATGGAGCCAATCCCTTTCTGAAGGGCAATTGGTTCGAGGGTTTGGCTCTGGTAGGAAAACAGATCGATCGAGAGTTATTGCACTCCACCGTTCAAAACGAGCATATTCAAGTTTTTGTTCTTTTCGGGGACCGAGTGGTGGGCAACAGTGAGGACTCAGAAGAGTTGGGTGAGGAGTTTGCCGCCTGGCTATCGGAGGGAGGCGCCTTGTCCGAATCGTGGACTTCGCGCTCCGGCCGAACCTTCCTGATGAAATCTCGAGAGCTGAAGTCTTTCTATCGAACACCCGAAGAAGTCGAGCTTGATGAAGAACTGATAGCCGAAGGCTTGGAGGTTCATCCGGTCACCGAAGTGGGTCAAATCATTTTCTTGAAGGATATGTCGGAAGTCCAGGCGGCAGCCAGAAACCAGGTACTCGGTGCCTCGGTGATCGGTATTGTCACCCTGGCCTTGGCTCTACTACTGGTGCCTTTGTTGGCTCGGCGATTCACCATCCCTATCGGAGCCCTGTCAAATGCCATGACAGAGGTGGGGGAAGGGCGACTCGAACAACTCGAGGAGTCTACTCTTTCTAACATCAAGGAAGTCAGGGAAGCTTCTCTCTCGTTCAATCAGATGGTGATCGGCCTTCGACAAAAGAAGGCCCTGGAACATTTTGTTCCCGAAGGCACCCGTAGAGAGGTTGAGGAGTCTCAAGGAGCAACCCCTCAACTGGGCGGCTCGCGCATTGAGCGGACCATCATGTTCAGCGACCTACGCGGGTTCACATCCATGTGCGAGAAACTGTCAGCCGACCAAGTCATGGAGATCCTCAATGAGTACCTCGAGAGAATGACCAGAGCTATCCGTTGCCAAGGGGGAGACATCAACGAATATATCGGAGACGCGATCTTGGCGGTCTTCGAAAACCCGGACTCCGCGGTCCAGGCGGCTCTCGACATGAACAAGGCTTTGGAAGATCTGCGTCGAGAAACCGAAGTCGAAGACATCAAAGCTCTCGGCCAAGGAATCGGCCTTCACACCGGATTTATAGTGGAAGGCAACATCGGAGAGGCCAACGCCCGTCTGAAGCGAGCCGTGGTAGGAGACACGGTCAATCTTGCGGCTCGCATCCAAGATCGATCTCGGGACGGACGACACACCCGCATCTTTCTCAGCCGAGATACCAAAGGCAAGCTCAAGGAGCAGGTGCCCATGGTGATCTTTGGCCTGGAAGAGTTTAAAGGCGTGGATGGACCAGTCGAGGTCTGGGAGTTGCTGGACACCTAGACTTACATTCATTCGTCGACAGAGCACTGGGGCATACCAAGGTATGGGGTGGCTTGGGTGGATTTTCGGAGTCTTCACTCTGCCCGTCGGGATAGGTTGAGTATACCTTCAAAGATGTCGATGCAGCTTGGGGTTTCGTCTAGGATAAGCCTATGAGACAACCGGTCTCACGGAGGCAAATATGCAGTATCAAGGAACAAAAGTTGAACGCGACGTCGTCATCAACGGTGATAGCTCCCACGAAGTTGTTCGGAAATCGTCCGCATCTTACGAACCTTCGGACAAGGACCGAACGATGGCAAAACTGGAGCGATTTCGCTCGGTAGGTGACTGGGTTATCGGCGCCATCTGCGCCGTCCTTGGAGCACGAATCCTTCTGTATCTCCTTGCGGCCAACCCGGATGCCGGCTTCACCCAGTTCATACAGGCAGTAACTGCCCCACTGGTAGCGCCCTTTACCACGCTCTTCGGTGTCCCAACCTTGGGAGCTTCGGTGTTGGACACCGCTGCACTGGTTGCCCTCATCGTCTATCCTATCGTCGGCTACGGTCTGATTTCCCTAGCCAAGACCGTCATGGCACCGCCTGACCCCACTGGTCAGGCCTACCAATAGGTGAGCGGGTGGGTCCAGTCGGGCCCACCTTTGCTGACCGATATCGCACTAAATCAATTTGCACACCCAACCAAACACATAAGGAGGATACATCATCATGCTAAGCTGGGCACTCACATTCTTTATCTTGGCTCTCATCTCAGCAGTCTTGGGTTTTGGAGGATTAGCCGGAACCTTTAGCTCGGTCGCGCAAATTCTATTCGGAGTCTTTCTGATCTTGCTCATCGTATCGTTCGTTTCTCGAGCGATTCAAGGCAAATCGGTGAGTTAGCGGCAAACCGACGAACAGATTCCCCAAGCTACAAGGCGCCGTGTCCTCAGTTCTCTCGAGGCCACGGCGCTTTGCTCTTTAGCGCAAGGCTCTTCCGTACAAGCTACGAACTGTTCGATTGTTGAGGAAGTCGATGCCCGCATCGGAACGAATCTGGGGTGTACGAGTTCCATGGCATACAGAATTAGGATCGGATCCGGAACAGCCCATAAATTTCGGTTGTCGAGGCGCCAGATATTCCCCCCGTATGGTGGTTGGGGCAAAGCGGATTGAGCGACGAGTGTCGAGAATACTTAAGCGAGAACCACTGCCGCCGGCAACCGAAGGATGCCCGGACGTATCAGTGGCCAAAACTGGGAGGTTCTCCCGGAGCAGATCCTCAGGGCGGAACAAAGCATGGCCATGCTGCCGAAAACTTCATATAGCGGTTCGTTGGGGACGGATGCTCCGATCGTTTTGGACCAGGCGATTCCCACCCCCACCTTTGGGTGCCAATCGTGTTGTGGCGGGAAGCGACGCTCTCCACGGACCGACCTCGTATGGTTCAAGCAGCACCGCGAGTTGGTATTGGTCGGTTTTTGCGGATTTTTCCTGCTGATCGCCTGGGTCGGAGAGGCTTTCGCTCATTGGGGCTACTGGTGGTCTTTGACCTTTTACGTGTTGTCATATCTTGCCGGCGGGGCGGACATCACTAGGACTGCTGTGCCTGCGCTGTTCCGAGCCAAGTTCGACACAGATATTCTGATGCTGGCCGCAGCTGCCGGAGCCGCTATTCTGGGGAAATGGGCTGAGGGGGCTTTTCTGCTTTTTCTGTTTTCCCTCGGACATGCCGGAGAGCACTATGCCATGGACCGAGCGCGCTCGGCCATCGATGCTCTGGCAAAAATGATGCCGGACAAGGCTTGGGTCAAGACCGATCAGGGCTTAGTTGAGAGGCACGTGGGCTCTTTAACTATCGGCGAGGTGGTTTTGGTTCGCCCCGGGGATCGCGTTCCCACGGACGGTCAGGTGTTTGCCGGGTCTTCAGCTTTGGATGAAAGCCCCATCACAGGCGAGAGCGTTCCTGTGGATAGAGGTCCGGGTGATAATGTCTTTGCCGGCACCATCAATCTTGAGAGTGCCTTAGATGTGGAAGTCACCAAGCTGGCCAAGGACAACACTTTAGTCCGGGTGATGGAGATGGTAGCCGAGGCCCAAGAACGGAAGAGCCCCACTCAAAATTTCACCCAGAAGTTCACCAGTCGATTTGTGCCTGCGGTGCTAATTCTCACCTTCTGTGTTGCAGTGGTTCCCCCATTCTTTGAACTGATGAGTTTTCGGGACAGTTTTTATCGTTCTATGCTCTTGCTGGTGGCGGCTTCCCCTTGCGCCTTGGCCCTGGGAACTCCGGCAGCAGTCTTGGCCGCTATCGGTCGTGCTGCCCGCAAGGGTGTTCTTATCAAGGGTGGGGCTCATCTGGAGAATCTGGGCTCGGTGAAAGTCATGGCTTTCGATAAAACCGGCACCCTAACCGAAGGACAGTTCCACGTGACCGAGTCGTACCTCGAAGAAGGGATCGCCGAGCACGAATTTTGGGCTTTGGTTGGAGCCGTGGAACAAACCAGCAATCATCCCTTGGCCCAAGCTGTGGTCCGGGAAGTTGAGAACCGTGGCGTTTCCCTGGCGAGCATGGAAGAGTCGGTGAACGTTCCTGGAAAGGGTGTGGAGGGCATCTACCTTGGACAGTCGGCCAGGGTCGGCTCTTTGAAGCTGTTCGAAGGTCCCGGAACTCCTCCTCTGACCGATTCCTTGAAAGAGCGGGTAAGGCTACTCGAAGAATCTGGCAGCACCGTCATGATTGCTAGTCTGGGGAATAAGATCTATGGAACTCTGGCTTTGCGTGACACCCCCCGCAGCACTGCCAAAGCTACCCTAAGCAAATTGCGGGCTCTGGGAGTCGATCATTTGGTGATGCTCACAGGAGACAACTCAAGAGTGGCCGGCAACGTAGCTAATGAGTTGGGGCTGACCGATGTCCGAGCCAGTTTGTTGCCGGCTCAAAAGGTGGGAGCGGTCCGAGAATTGCAACACAAATATGGGCTGCTGGCCATGACCGGAGACGGAGTGAACGACGCTCCAGCTTTGGCCACTTCTGATGTCGGGATCGCCATGGGTGGGGCCGGGACTGCGGTAGCTTTGGAGACTGCCGACGTGGCTCTCATGGGCGACGATTTGTCGAAGCTTCCGTTCGCCGTGGGTCTAAGTCGGCTGAGTCATAAGATCATTCGTCAGAATGTCGCGATCGCACTCGGGGTGATCATAATGTTGGTGCTCACTTCGGTCACCGGTCTTATCGACTTGGGCATCGCCGTGGTCTTCCATGAAGGAAGCACGGTTCTCGTGATCATGAACGCCTTGCGTTTGCTGAACTATCAACTCGAATAGCGCGTTTCCAGGGGCAGCAGGGAGGTGTTGACGGACACCCAAATCTGCCATCCATGGTTAGTGCAGCATCCGACAAATTCGACCCCGCCTCTGGCGGCCATGCCTCCTCTCTCGCGGCATCTAAGATCCCTCAAACACCAGTCCGGTATGCAGAGTTCGCTTTCCCTGGTCCCACCCAAGCGGACGGGGGTTCCCAGCGCTGACCACCATGAATAAAGCAGACCTTGCCGGATCGAAAAGTTTTTGGAAAAGTCTAGGTCCCGGACTTCTCTTCGCAGGTGCAGCGGTGGGGGTTTCCCATCTGGTGCAATCAACGCGAGCAGGGGCTGATTTCGGATTTGCCCTCTTGGGGTTTGTTCTCATAGGTTGTTTGGCGAAGTATCCGGCTTTCTCTTTCGGGCCGTACTACGCGGCCGCCACGGGAACCAGCCTAGTGGAGGCTTATCGGCGACAGGGGAAATGGGCCGTCTGGCTCTATTGTTCTCTGACCGTCGCCACCATGTTCGCAGTTCAAGCAGCGGTCACTGCTACTACCGCAGGCCTGGCGGTTTCTCTCTCTGGGGGAGCCTTTGGAACAGTGACCTTCTCTGCCGTGATTCTAGCCATTTGCGCTGCCATCTTAGGGGTGGGAGGTTTTTCTTGGCTGAACAGCATCATCAGAATCATGGTGGTGGTTCTCACGGTGTCGACCTTCGCTGCGACTCTCATGGTGCTTCCCCAAATGACCTGGTCTGAGATCAAATTTTTCCCTGAAAGTTTCGAACCCAGCACAGTTTTCTTCATTGTGGCTCTGGTGGGCTGGATGCCTTCGGCCATCGACATCTCCGTTTGGCACTCTCTGTGGACTTTGGCTCGAAGCCAACAGACCTCCCATCGGCCCTCTCCAAGAGAAGCCATGCTCGATTTCAACATCGGTTATGGAGGCACCGCTCTCCTGGCGGTGTGCTTCGTGGTCCTGGGGGCGGCCGTCATGCACCCGAGCGGTAAGGTTTTTGCCGACCAGGCTCCAGCGTTTGCTGCTCAGGTCATCGACCTCTATGCTCTCACCTTGGGGGAATGGAGCCGACCGCTCCTAGGCATTTCGGCCCTCGCCATAATGTTTAGCACCACTCTTACTGTGGTCGATGGTTTCCCTCGCGCCCTTACTGCGGTCTCGTCACGTCTGCTGAGAGGGCCGGAAGAAGCCGGAGAAGCTTTTCCCAAGATGGCCTACTGGGGTGCTATCGTGCTCCTAGCTTTGGGTTCTTGGAGCTTGATTGGACTCTTTCCCAACTCACTCAAAGGTCTGGTAGACCTGGCCACCACCCTGTCTTTTCTCACTGCTCCGATCTTGGCTTGGCTGAATCACCGAGCTGTCTTCGGCCCGGACCTGAGCTCCGAAGACCGGCCGTCCGAGGGTATGCGATGGTTGAGTCGTGCAGGCATGCTCTTCCTTGGAGGTTTTGCCGTGTTTTACGGCTGTCTTCGGCTGACCGTCTGAGGTAAAGCGCTCGCCTCATGGTTCTGCACCCCACTGAGCACAGATCCATCCCGTCTGGGGTTGTCGAGCCTCGCTTATGGATGTCGAACGCCCAGAGGGCACCCGCGCGCTCGGCTCTCCTCAAGTCGAAGACGTTACGAAGTCCCAGACGGGCGCCTGCCACCCAACTTCGTTGGGTACCCGTCCTTGACATTCAGAACCATAAGGCAAACACTTTAGGTTTGAGTCCTCATTTTGGTCTCTTCAAAGGGTCGCTTCAGGATGAGGCTCAGAGAGAGGGACTTCTCTTGGAGATTAGGAAGGGCAGAGCATGCGTATTCTTGCACTCCTTTTTTTGTTCCTGAGCTTGCCACTTTGGGCTCAGCAGCCCATGACTCATCACGACCTTTGGCATTTCAAGAGATTGGGCCCTCCCGTTTTGAGTCCAGACGGGCAGTGGGCAGTCCTGTCCGTGACCGAGCCCTCCTACGAGAAGGATAAGCAGATCAGCGACCTCTGGTTGGTCTCTCTCGACGGCAGTGTTTCTCCTAGAAAGCTGACCGGGACATCAGAGGGAGAAGATGGAGTTGCCTGGAGCCCTACGGGAGACCGATTGGCTTTTTCCACGAAGCGCGGCAAAGATGAGGCCCCTCAGATCTATATTCTTCCCATTTCTCAGCCAGGGGAAGCCCAACGACTCACCGAGCAGGCTACTGGGGCCTCTAGGCCGATTTGGAGCCCCGACGGCAAGTCTATCGCTTTCGAGTCGTGGATCTTTCCCGGTGCTGGCTCCGATGAGCAGAACAAGGAGGCCCTCAAGGCTCAGAAAGAGCGCAAAGACAACGCCAGCGCCTACGAATCCTTTCCTATTCGTCATTGGGACAAATGGCTTGACACCAGGCAGCGACACCTCTTGGTTCAGAGTGTGGACCAGACCTCAGCCAAAAACCTCTTAGCTGATACAAGCTTGGTGAAAGGTCCTGGTTACGCCGGTCGCCCGACTCTTTCGGGGCAGTCCTTGCAGGCGGTCTGGACGCCGGACGGAAAAGAGCTGGTTTTTGTTTGCACCACCAACAACCATCGCTCGGTGCAAGAACCCCGCAAGTTCGACCTCTATTCGGTCTCGGTGAACGGCGGGGAGCCAAGGCTGCTGAGTTCTGATTCTACAAGTTTTGAGGAACCGAAGTTCAGCCCCGACGGTCGCTTTTTCTATGCTCTGGGAACCAATCCCAGCTCTTATGCCTACAGTCACAGTCATCTATTGCGCTGGCCTTGGAGCGGCGCAGGGGACTTGGGCACCCCCGAATGGCTAACTCGAACTTTAGACCGCTCGGTTGATGAGTTCGTACTCTTGGCCGATGGTCGGCCGGTCTTTGCCGCCATGGAAGCTGGGCGCGTCCGTATTTTCGAAGTTCAGGGAGGGAAGGTTCGACGTTTGGCTGCCGACAGTCGGGGAGTGTACTCAGGTTTGAGTTCCTCTAATCGGGGTCCTGCCCGACTGCTGGCCAACTGGGAGGATTCCGTGACTCCCGACGAGGTGGTCCTAGTGGATCTCAAGTCTGGGACCCACCGAGCGCTCACCAGCTTCAATCGTGCCGCTGCGTCCAGGCTGGACCGACAGCCTTTCGAAGAGTTCTGGTTCACCAGTTCCCAAGGGCGAGAGATCCACAGTTGGATGGCCTTGCCCCCGAATTTCGACGAGAGCAAGAAGTATCCGTTGATTCTGCTGATCCACGGAGGTCCCCACATGTCTTCGCTCGACAAGGACCACATTCGCTGGAGTCCTCATTTGCTGGCGGTGCCCGGTTATGTGGTCCTAATGGTCGATTATTCAGGGTCGGTGGGTTACGGAGAAGAGTTTGCTCGAGGTGTCCATTTGGATCCACTAAAGACTGCAGGCGAAGAACTCTTGGAGGCCGCCGACCAGGCCTTGGAGCGATATCCCTTTATCGATTCCGAGCGTCAAGCCGCGGCTGGCGCAAGTTATGGGGGACACCTGGTGAATTGGTTGCAGGCGACCACAAAAGACCGCTTCAGGTGCCTGGTCGGTCACGCGGGCCTGGTTTCCCTGGAGGGGCAGTGGGCCACCAGCGATGCCGTCTACCATAGAGAGGTGAACCAGGGAGGGGCACCCTGGGAAGGCAGTTCCGTCTGGACCGAGCAGAGCCCTCACACCTATGCGAAAAACTTTTCCACCCCCATATTGTTGACCATCGGCGAGAAAGACTATCGAGTTCCTATTAGTGAAACCATCGCCGCTTGGACCTACTTTCAGCGCCAGAATGTGCCCAGTCGACTGGTGGTCTTTCACGATGCCAACCACTGGATTGGCAGCGGGCATGACGCCATCCGATTTTGGGATGAGGTTCACGGCTGGTTGGCCAAGTATCTCAAAGACCAGCCAAGAGAGCCCGGGGAAGAGCAAGTCTTGGAGGTCCACAAGACTATCGAATAGTTCATGCGCGCGAACACGAAAGCGCCTTCCTCTGCTGCTGGGCGGAGGAAGGCGCTTTCTTGCCTTATCTGGTGATTTCTACAGCCAGATCTTATCGGCGTGGATCGATTTATCCCAGTCCCGTCCACCATGGACACGAAGTTTGGTGCCTTTCTTCACATAGTCGAAGAACCCATTGACGGTCATCATTTCATCGCGAAAGGCTCGGTTCGGAAGGAACTGTCGCTGCACGATCTTCGCTTCGGGCTTCACGTGAACCCAATTCTGAACGACATCGGGGTTGGCATCTCGGAGAGCAACTCCGATTTTCATGCCCGCTTTGTCGACTTCTACCACGCGGTACTCTCCGGTGACCGTCAGCAGTTGGGCTTGGGCTGCTCCAGCGAAGACCAGGAAGAAGGCTAGTACACTTAGGGGGATGGCTAGATGTTTTTTCATACCGAGTTTGTTTCACGCTGGAAAACCGATTCCTTGATGAATAAAAATCACGCAGAGGGCCGTGTCAGGAGTCTCCAACTGACCAAGCCCCAAACAGTGTAGAGAACGAATTGAAATAGGTGCAGCACCACAGCGACTTGGAGGGCCAAGATCTTGTTCACCGTAAACAGTAAGAGCCCGGCCAACACGAGACCGTGATAGACTCCAGGTTTGGTAGGAGCCGTCGGTGGTGCCACCGCCATGATGACGCAGGTCAGAGCCCAGATGCCGCCAGTGAAGAATTCCGTGAGAATAAAGGCGGTGTGACCTCCGAAAGCCGCCCAGCAAACTAAGCCCCAAAAGAGGGCCTTTCGCCCTCCTTCGGTGGCCAGGCTGCCTCCCAGGTCACGCAAGGCATTGTGGATGGTTTTCTCTACCCGATACTGGGACAGATAGGGAAGCCGGTTCACCCACCCCCCCAATCCCTTAGAGACCGCTGTCCCGTATCGCACGGCGAGGCCCAGAGCTAAGAAAAACAGGACGGTAACGGCAGCAATGGACAGCAATTTGGCGTGCAGTTCGCCTTCCGTCTTAGGGTTGCTGGCCAGAAGGATGGCGGTGCCGAGACACAGGAGCCGCATGACTTGGTCGCCGAGTCTCTCCTGCACGATTCCAGAGCTCGAGTATTCTGCAGCGACCCCCTTTCGACTCAAACAGAACACCCTGAGAGGCTCGCCGGCTCGGCCAGGGATCAAGAGATTGCCGGCATTGGCCACTCCCAGGCTGTGGAAGGCCCAGGCAAAGCCTGTTCGGTATCCCATGCAAGCCCGCCACCGAGCTGCCCCAGCCAGGCAGCCAATCACAAACAGACTCAAGGATAAGGCGAAGGTTTCTGGTTCCACCCTTTCGGCGGACTCCACCAACTCCGAAGGAGAAAGAAAGAAAAGCAATGCCCCCACTCCTAAAGCCAAGACAAACAGAGTTGAGGCCACCGTGGTCCAACCCTTAATGGGGCGCTTATTTTCTAATGATGAGGATGATGCGATGTATGAAGTATTGGATTTGTCGAACCTAAGGTCCTTGAAATGATAGCCCACAAAAAGAGACGCTCGTTGGAATACCGAGCGCCTCTAAGTCGAGTGGGGTTGCTTTTGGGCCAAAGTTATAAGTGAGCGCTGTGCAAAGGATAGTTCCCTACGGGAGCTTCTCCAGCGTTGGTGTAGTCGCGATAGGACTTGACCGGTTTGCCTTCGTCTCTGGGAACCATGGTGATGCAGCCTTCCACCGGGCAGACCAGACTGCACAGATTACAACCCACGCAGGCCACCTCGTTGATCACTGGGACACGGCTCCCGTTTCCGTTTTGCGGAAGCAGAATAGCTTGGTGGGCACCGTCTTCACAGGCGATGTAGCAAACCTGGCAGCCAATGCATTTGTCGGGATTGATGTTGGCCAGCACCCGATAGTTCAGGTCCAGATCACCCCAGTCCGACAGTTTCTGGGCTGAAAGCCCTGAGAAATCGGTGATCTTTTCGAACCCCTTCTCGTCCATCCAGCGGTTCAAGCCAGTGATCATGTCGGTCACCACCCGAAAACCATGCTTCATCACCGCCGTACAGACCTGAACGCTTTGGGCTCCCATCAGGATATATTCCACGGCGTCGGCCCAGGTCTCAACCCCGCCGATTCCAGAAATAGGGATATTGAAGTCAGAGTTGTGGGCCAGGGTTCCCACCATATTCAAGGCGATGGGTTTCACCGCTGGGCCGCAGTAACCCCCGTGGGCCGAACGGCCATGGACGTTCGGGTTGGGAGTGAAGTTGTCGATGTTGATCCCGGTCACCGAGTTGATGGTGTTGATCAAAGACACCGCGTTGGCTCCACCCTTTTGAGCCGCCAGTCCAGGAAAGGTGATGTCGCCAACATTCGGAGTCAACTTCACGATCACTGGGATCTTGGCTTTTTCCATCACCCATTCGGTTATTTGGCAGGTGTATTCCGGCACTTGGCCTACAGCCGAGCCCATTCCGCGTTCGGACATGCCGTGAGGGCAACCAAAGTTGAGTTCGATGCCGTCGGCTCCACACTCGTTGACCCGCTCCACCATCTCGTGCCAGATCTTGCGATCCGATTCCACCATCAGGGAGGCGATCACCGCCCGGTCCGGCCAGCGTCTCTTGACTTCCTTGATCTCCTGGAGGTTCTCCTCTACGGTGCGGTCGGTGATCAGCTCAATGTTGTTGAGCCCCATCACTTTCTTTCCTCGATAGCTCAAGGCTCCGTACCGAGAGTTGACGTTGACGATGGGGGCGCTGCCGATGGTCTTCCAGACGGCTCCGCCCCAACCGGCTTCGAAGGCCCGGTTGACTTGGTAGCCTGAGTTGGTCGGGGGGGCCGAAGCCAACCAGAACGGATTCGGAGACTTGATTCCCGCGAAATCGATTGAGAGATCAGCCATTCTTGGCCTCCTTGAGCATGGTGTCGATGGCCTGAGCGGCTTTCTTGCCGTGGGCCACAGCGTTGACCACTTCTTGGCCGCCGTTGATGCAGTCACCGCCGGCGAAGTACTTAGGGTTCGACGTCTGATAGTTCTCGTTCACCACCACTAGGCCGTGATTGAGGTCCAATCCCGAGATAGAGGATAACAGACCACCATAGTTCTCCTGGCCGGCGGCCTTGATCACCATATCAGCGGGCAACTCCACAAAGGCGTCGGGGATGGGAACCGGTCGGGCTCGGCCTGAAGCATCCGGCTCTCCGGCTTTCATCTGTTGGCACTTGAGGGCTTCAACCTTGCCGTTGCCCAGCACTTCCACCGGTTGGGTGAACCAACGGAAACGAACCCGGTCCTTCAAGGCCAACTCATATTCGAACTCATAGGCGGGCATTTCGTCTCTTCCTCGGCGATAGACGATGGTCACTTCTTCGGCACCCAAGCGGGCAGCCTCGGTAGCGGCGTCGATGGCGGTGTTTCCAGCACCAACCACCACCACTCGTCGACCCACTTTGGTCTCGTGGAGCGGCTTACTGCGCAATTCTTCAATGAACTCGGTGGCCCCGACCACTCCGTCTTTGTCCTCGCCGGGAACTTGCAGGGGCCGAGAGCCGCTCATTCCTACTCCAAGGAAAATGGCATCGTAGTCTTTTTCAAGTTCTTCGAAGCTGATGTCCCGACCGACTCGAACGCCGCTCTTGATCTCGAACTTACACATCTTCTGGATGTATTCGATCTCGCCTAGGGTTTCTTCGTTGGTCAACTTATAGGGGGCAATGCCATAGCGATTGAGCCCCCCGGCGTCGGGTTTCTCTTCAAAGATCACCGCCTGGTAGCCCAGCAAGCCCAGTTCGGCAGCGCATGCCAAACTCGCCGGGCCCCCGCCCACCAGGGCCACCTTTCCTTTGTCTTGCTTTTCGGGAGCAGCGAAGACTTCGATGCCATGCTCCATCACGTGATCGGTGGCAAAGCGCTGTAGGCGCCCAATATCAATGGCAGGCATATCCAGATCCAAAAAGACGCAGGAACCTTCACAGAGGACTTCGGTGGGGCAAACCCGGGCACAACTGGCCCCTAGGATGTTGCTCTCCAGGATGGTTTCGGCTGAACCGGTGAGGTTGCGAGAGCCAATCCTCCTGATGAATTCGGGGATATCGATGTGGGTGGGACAAGCTACGGTGCACGGAGCATCGTAACAGTACAGGCAGCGGTTGGCTTCGATCACCGCGTGATCGAGAGTCAGGGCTGGCTTAATATCGGCAAAGTTGGCTTCGATCTCTTTTGGAGTTAGGTCCATTCCAATTCCTTTCTGGCCTCGCAGCTCAACCTCGGCCGTCCTCGGAGAGCACGCGAAAAGGAGTGTCTCAAATGGAAGGCTGCAGAGGGGATTTCTCGGGCCAGCCTCGCTCTTCGAGAACCTGGTAGGGAAGTCCTAGGAGTCGGATAAGTCAGGAATCAAAGCTGAGATTGGCCTAAAATTTGCGATTGTAAACCCGCCAGAACATCACTTTCACTTTCTCGCTCTCGGGGAGATATTCATTGAGATTGAAGTGGTAGACTTTGGTGACATCAGGAGTCACGAAGTCGCGCAAGAATCGGCCTGTCCCGTCTGCGTGAGTCTCCATGTGAGTCTTGAGGGCATTCACGATTCCTTCCGCCTCCCTCTCAAACTGCTCCGAAAGCTCATCGATCAAGGCTTTCGCTAGGTCCATGGATGCTTGAATACCCTCGATTTCCTCGGGGGGCAGCCCATCGAGGTTGGCGCGCTCAAATCTGTCTTCGTCCTCCAATAACCCGACCTTCGCGCTGCGGATCTCAGCGGCCAATTCGTAAAGAGCCTTGGCCCTAACCCAAACAGAGACATCGCCAGACGGATCCATCCCCAAGGCTGGGAATGTCAAGCTCGGGTCGAGGGCTGCCGCCAAAAGGCCGTTCTTGAGCCAATCGACCCCATCTTCAACACTGTTTTCGGCCGGATTGAACCATCCGGGAAGAGCCACGTCGGTTTGTTCGTAATCCCAAGTCGGGTCGAGTCCAAAGTAACCGGCCTCACCTATCATCAGCGGGAACATAAAGTCCGGCCCATTGTACTGTCCGACCGACGCGCTGCTCGAGGTGGCCTCTATCTGCATATCTGCGGTTTCTAGATTGGAGACAAAGGTCACATTTGTCAGGTCCGCACGCCCCCGTGTCGGGTCTATGGAGTTGACAATGGTGTTGCCCACCACAGTGACGTTGGAGGCGTCGAAGTTTCCGCCGCTATAGACCAGTCCGGTGAAGTAGTTGTCGTTGCCCCTTATAGTCACATCCCCAGAACAGATCACCGCCATCTTGTTGGCTCCGCTGAGGGTTGTCCCGGATTCGAAAGTGGCGTTTCCGTTGACCACGATCAGGCCTTCTCCGGTTACCGGTCCACGAATCAGTAAGTCTCCTTCCACATAGAGCATGGCTTTGTCCAGATGGACGCTGCTCTCGTAGGTCAGCATAGGGCCGGAATAAAAATACATGATGTCTTTTTCTTGGGGGCGCACATAGGTGTCGTCCAGGAGCGTGACCACCCCGGGTTGCCCTTCGTTGCGGAAGAGAGTCACGTCAATAATGGTAAGACTGCTCTCATCGGAAAAGGGACGGATACCACCCAGAACCGTGGCCGGCTGCTCCACTTCGATGGGGCCTACCGATTTGATGAAGCCAGAGACGTAGGTGGAGCGACCACTGTCCCCGGTTTCGATGATGACCCCCTCGGGAGAATTGCAAAGAATGTGGCCCGGACGAGTTTCTTCATCGTTGAGTAATTCGGCGATGGTGCGTACTCCTTTGACGATGAACGGATCGCGGGAGTGAATTTCTCCCGAGGCCGCCAATCCAAAAGGGAAAGCCGGTTTCTCCAGCACCGCCTCCACGGTGCGGTACTGTCCCTTGCAGTAGCCCGTAGAGACAATGTGGAACGCACCGTTTGGAACCGTTCGGTCGAGAGAGCCTGCACTGCGATCACCAAAACAGTTGTTGGTGGATCGGGGGTAGGGTCCGTTGGCAAAGCTGACGTAATGAAAGGCCTCGTCTTTGGTGTAACCCGGGGTGGCCGTGCTCCTTATGGTTTCTCCCTCTCGACCGTAGACCACCTTGGTGGGATCACCCTCAGGATTCTCAAAGTTTTCCGGAAGGGTGATCATGTAGAGGACTTCAGCGATCCCCGCTTCGGCTTCGGCCATGGCAATGGACCCGTTATAGGTTCGCTGGGTCATGGCCAGGTTCATGGAGTAGACAGCTACCATGGTGGCGGCGATCAAACTAACGATGGTGACCATGAGCAACGAGGACATTATGGACATGCCCTGGTGGCTCTTGGTTTCTTGCCGTTGCTCGGCTAGGGACGGCAAGGATTTTACCATCTTACACTCCTTGGGGTTACGCTGGCGGTCAGGGTAAAGCTCTCTTCATCGTTCGTCTCGGTGCCTGTGGTCTCAATGACGCAGGTGAGACTCAAGTGAAGGGGTGGACGCATCAAGTCCAGATTGTTGTCGTCGTCGGTGACACGGAAGTCGGTGATACTGTGAGCCATCACCCTTCGCGATGAGTCGGTGTTGCTTCGACAGAAGTCGATTTCAGGCAGAGTTAAACGTTGAGGGATGGTGGAAGGTCCTCCGGCGGAACCGGCGGCCTGCTGCAGATACACCTTTTGCTCCTGAGTTTCATAGAAGAGCACCGAGAAACGGTCGGCCATGATGGGCTGCCCGGAAGAGGCGGAAAAAGGCGGGTCAACGTTCCCCAGCTGCCAGGCGACCGCTTGGTGGTCCACGGCGATAGTCACCGTCTCCAACATGGAGTTTTGCAGTTCTTGCTGAAAACGGTGGACCAGCAGGAGGCAGGCCCGATAGCTGTCAGACTTTCCGGATTGTCTGCGGAAGAGAGAAAATGAAGGGACCAACAAGGCGACCATTAGGCTCAAGATCACCAGCATAAGGGAGGAAGCCACGATCACTTCCAGCAGCGTATATCCTTGGCGGGTGCTCATATTCTCCGAAAGGTGACGGCGCTGGCCACATACCTTTGAGGTCCGTTTCGGCTGGGCCAACTGACGATCACCCGCACCGTTTTGGCCACTTCTTCATCCATGAAGTGTCCGTTGCTCATCACCGAAGGCCCTAGTTCCACTTGCACCGTGTACTCAGTGCCCAATTTGTTCACGGTGGGAAAAGGCTCCAGGCTCGCTGCAAGGCGTCCAAATCCAGAGCGACGCAATTGCTCGAGTTCAGCCTCGGCCAGAAGGCTGGCGGTGGAGCGCTCGGTGGCGGCTCGAAGCCCCAGTATGGTAGCCGGGATCACTCCCACCAACATGACTGATACGAAGGCAAGAATCAGGAAAGCGACTAGAACTTCGCCCAGGGAAAACCCTCTAAACCTGTGAGACCTCATCGTCTCGAAGTCTACCAAGAAAACACTGGAAATTCCAGGGTTTGTTTCTCTATAGGGAAAAGATGAGGCAGGGAACCTAATCTTTTTGGCTCCCGATACTTTGGGAATACGGAAACCTGCGTTGGACTACATCCAAACTTGGAGGCGAGTAGCGCTGTCCATACTAGCCCTGGTCACATTTCAGGTCTTGTGGTCCTGGCCTAGAGGTCCGTTGGAAGATCGGTTGTACCTACCCACCGTGCCAACGGGGGCCACCATTTGGGTCTATGAAGCTTCGGGTCCCCTTCAGGGCTTAACCTGGGAGAGATTAGCGGTGCGCAGCCCCGGACCTCTACCTTACTCAACCGCAGACGATCGACGGTACACCTTTCGGCTGGAGCTTCCTGGATTTGAGACCGACTCGGTTGTGACCTCAACCCAGACCCTCCGTGATCCCTCCTTCCAGATTCGCCTCAAACCCAAGATTCCGGTTCTGGTACCTCTGCTCTATTTCATTCGCGACTACGCTTTTCTGGTCTTGGCGGTTCTCGTTGCGACTTGGTTCGGGTTGTTCGTAGTTCGACCGGAAAGGCACCGACAGCAGCGACTGTCTCGACTTCTACGGCTGGAGGAGTTGACGGAAGGAGCAGAATTAGGAGGCTATCTCCTTGAGCGAGAGATCGGTGGGGGAGGGATGGCCAGAGTATTTCGAGCTCGACGAGTCTCCGACCTTAAAGGTGAACTTCTGGCGCTGAAAGCTCTGAGAAGCAGCCTCGCTGATGGTCCGAGAGGGAGAGAGCTCCTGGCTCGGGAGGTGAACCTTTGCCGCCGACTGTCTCATCCCAACATCGTTCACCTGGTGGACTGGTTGGAACACGAAAGCTTTCTGTTTCTGGTCTATGAGTTTGTAGATGGCAAGACGCTAGACCAGATCCCCAGCCCCGGCGAGGCAGAAGTGATTCGCTGGGCCGGACAACTGGTAGGGGCACTTGCCCACGCTCACTCTCTGGGAGTCATTCACCGGGACATCAAGTTGGCCAACCTAATGGTGGATGGCCGTGGTGACATCAAACTTCTAGACTTTGGCATCGGCGTCAAACAGGCTCAAGACGGACAGTGGTCCACCACCGGAACTTTGGAAACCGCGGGCACCGTAGGCTTTATGTCTCCCGACCAGTTGGAGGGCAACAATAGTCCGGCCAGTGACTATTACGCCCTCGGAGTGACGATCTATCGATTGCTCACCGGAAGAATGCCGTTTGAGGGAAGCGACACCCTCGAGATCCTGGCCAAGCAGGCTCGTCTGGATTATCCCCGGGTGAGCGCTTTGGTCCCTGGTTTGAGTGAACCTTGGGATGCTTTCTTGGCACAGCTTCTTGATCCTAATCCTGAGACCCGGCTATGCTGCCCCTCAACCATCCGACAGACCCTTCAAGAGTGCGAGCAGCAGAGAGGGTAACTCCAAGGGCCGCGAAAAGCATTGTGAAATGACCCAGGACGCCAGCGCTTCAGTGGAACGAGATCCTTGGAGAATCGAAGATTCGCGAAGTCTCCTGCCGTTTTTTCTGGTGGTTTTGGCTGGGACCTTTCCGTCACTCTTTGTGTTGAGGCGGAATCCGGATTTTCTCAAAGCTCAGGGGTTATCTTTGATCGATGGCCTGGGTCTATTTGCCGTCCTATTCTTTTTTCTGCCGCTGTCCCTGTTCTTGCTGGCATTGGCCCTAGACCGACTTTGTCGCACTCGCTGGGCTTGGCGCGGTCTCGTTTTTCTTTGTTGCTTCGTCTTTCAATTGCTATTGTTTACTGCTCTCCCCCCTTTGATTTCCATCCTAGTGGCCTTGTTTTGTGCCTGGCTTATCACTGAGGAATTGGAACTGAGTCCACGGATTTGCCGTTGGGTGGTAAGAATTCTGTTCCCGGTCTGGCTGGCAAGCGGTCTGGTGTTTTGGCTATCTGAAGACGTGGCCCAGGCCTTCCCCAGCGGACCTAAAAGTCTCGAATTGCGCCAAGTGAAGATTCAGGAAACCGAAGTGTCGGTGATCTTTTTGCTCTTCGACGAATTGCCGGTGACGATCCTTATGACGCCTGAAGGAGAGATCGATGAACGCCATTTTCCAAATTTCGCTGACTTAAGCCGACAGAGCACTTGGTATCGGGTGGCTCGAAGTCCTTCGGCTGAGACCATGGAGGTGGTACCCAAAATGGTCTCAGGAACTCGTGAGCCCTTGCCTACCAGAGAATCTTTGCTCACATTGTTCCAGCAGAGCCATCGAGTCGAGCGGTTCGATGATGTGATTGCCATCGCCCCACCGACCTCTTCGTCCCAACCCAAGAAGCTACTTCGAACCTTGCTAGACTTCAGATTTATCTATTTGCACCTCATCACACCTGAGGCCTGGAGGGGTTATCTGCCAGCCGTGGATCAAAGCTGGAAGGATTTTGGGAATACCGAGAGTCGATATCAGCAGGCCTATCAGAGTCTACAGCGGATCGAAGGTGGCCGGCCTCCTCTTTTCTTCTTTGCTCATTATTTGCTGCCTCACGGTCCGTACCGTTATCGGGAGCAGGGAGCCTTGGCTGCCTCTAGCTTTTTGCCCGAGAGCGCCTCTATGTTAGAAGAGGGCCTTTTTCGCCAGTTTTTTCTTCAAGTCAAGGCGGTTGACGAACTATTGGGCGTCGCTCTCGAGAGGCTTAAGCAAGAGGGCCTTTGGGATTCCTGTCTCTTGGTGGTAGTCGCCGATCACGGCATCACCTTCAACCCTGAAGTGAAGGCTCGCTCCACCGAGGGGGAGGCGGTCTATGAGAC
>JBJHCR010000048.1:12044-27060 GCA_050486105.1 Vulcanimicrobiota bacterium | reverse complement strand
CACCCGTACTATTGGGCACCTTTCACCCTATGGGGAGATGGAGAGGTCAGGCTGTAGCCCTTCCCTGGCACCCTTTTATGCCTCTTTGGGATCAGCCTTGGCCTTTCGAATTCAATACTTTCTTGCGCATCGCCAAAAATCCGGAAGAGTGGAAGAGGCCTTAAAGCGCTCGCTTTAGTTTCAGCCGTCGTTATGCTAATCGCGGGAAATCTGGTCCCCTATAGGACCCCGGTTGATGGGGATCAAAGCACCTCAAAAATCGTGCACCTGAAGTCGTACCAGGCAGCGGTCGGCTTCAGTGGGGAAAGCGATCACCGACCAGTGCCGGTTGGGAGCCTCGGTTTGCCGGGTGGCCCAGGACAGGGGCTCTCGATCGCTCAAGGTCCACCAATGGTCGTCGTGGTAGGGGCGTTCGCCTTCACGCTCGTGGAGGTCTAGGTCGTGGCCCTTGGCAAACTCCTCGTAAGTGGCAACCGGCACTTCGAACTCCAGCAGGTAACGCCAATCCTGAAAACCTTCGGCGTGGGCCCGAACCCCGGTGGCCGAGGCGGGTAAGCGGACTCCAATGGCTGAGGCGACTTCAGCGGGGTCCTTCGCCTCCTCACCTAGAGAGCAACCGGCAACCAACATCGCTATCCCCGTGAGCAGCAGGAGCTCGATCAGCCTTAACCTACTGTCAGCCCTCTTGCAAACCTCAGCTGACCAAGTCACGGCCTGTTGGAGTACTCCGACTGAAGCTCTGCCGCTTCGCGTTCGGTAGCCTCCATGTCTTCCACCGCCGACTCGGCCATGCTCAAGCCTTCCTCGGCGGTCAAACTGTCGCTGCCGTCGTAGCTAAGCATGCGCTGGCAGGCTTGAGCGAAGGCGTTGATGTTGTCGGACGTCTCGCGCATCACATCCACTGCCTCAGGAGGCAACCGTGACTCAAGGTCCTGCAAGGCCTGCAAAGCCATGATCTCCTGCATGGCCTGGGTCTCCAAGGCCACCTGACCCACCACCGCACGATATTCGGCCAAACTCAGGTCCCCAAGCCGGACTCCTTCTAAGGCCAGACTCAGACGCTTGAGTTTATGAGAGCTGGTGAAGGCCGCCTTGGCCGAATCGAGCCCTTCGGCATGCAAGAAGGAGAGCGACTCCCGTTCGCTCTCCCTCTGCTGCAAAGGCGTCTGACAAGCCTGGCAGGACAAAGCCCTGAGGCTGTTTTGCTGTCCGCAATCCTGGCAAACCACCTGAAGCAGCTCAGAGAGTTGGTCGAAACATGTGTCCTCTCCAAAAGCCTCGGCCATCTTAACTAGGCTGCCCCTCCGGTGAACTGCTGCAAGACGTTCTGCAAAAGAGCCATCACCTGGGCTGCGGGGTCGGCCTGGCCTTGGCCGTCTTCGGCACCCCCAGCGGCTCCGGCATCGGCTGCCCCTTGGGCTTCTCCCCCGCCCTTGGCGGCGCCGGCCAACTCCTTCACCTGACCGATGATTTCCTGAATCTTACCTAGGCCTTCTCCGCCGCCCTTGCCCCCGAGGAGTTCGCCAATTTTGCCGAGCCCACCGCCGCCATCTTTACCGCCCAGAAGTCCTCCGGCGACTTTGGCCAATCCGCCTCCTCCCAGTCCTCCAGCAGCCTTGGCTAAACCTCCTCCGCCTCCTAAAGCCTTACCAACTCCGCCTGCGATTTTTCCAATTGCACCCATTTCGGTTGCTCCTTTCAAACTTTGTGATTCTTAAGTTCAGAATAGAGCAGAGCAGAAACATCAAGGTGTGCTGGATCGTTAACAGCAATAAGGTGTTGTGAACGAAATGTTACACCCTCGACACAAGATGTTACGGAGACCGCAACCACTGAACCACCAGAGGTTCAAACTTCAATGAACGGCAGGCGGTGACAAACGATCTGCGGTTGGCCGCTGAGATTTCGGTGTGAAGATGGGTGATGTCGTGAGCCAGGAGCAAATTTTCGGTGGCCCGAACCAGAAATTGGGCCACATACTGTCCCCATTGACTCTGCCGCACTCCGAGGTCTACCAGGTGAACCCGCTCGCCTTGAAGTTCCAGCAGTATATAGCCCACCGCCGTATGGTTCGAGGCCAGATCGGCAATCAGCAACTCAAAGGGAGAGTCCGGACCGAGGTCAAGACTCATGAATCGCTCAAAGATCGCTTGAGTGTAAGTGGCGATCTCCTTCTCCCGATCCGGAGGCAAGGTGTGAACCACGTGATCGGTGGCCAGTCGACATAAAAAGGAGCGATCGAGTTCGGTGCCCTGACGCAACCGATAGCGTCCCTGTCGGGGCGTGTCCAAATTGTGCTGCTGAGGTCTCCGCAGCAAGCGATACCGAGTTTTCACAAACCCTGTCTTGGTCAAAACCTCTTGGAGATCTCGATCCGAACTTCCAAGGGGATGGTAGGGAACCTCCACCATCAAAGTTTGGTCGTCGAACTCACGGGCTGCCCCTTGCAGAAGAGCCTCGACCTCTTGAGGAGTACCCTGATAACCCCACAGACTGCAGACCGAACGACCCGTGTCTTGCTCGACGAGACCGGTTTCCCAGACCACAAAGGAGTGCTCGTTCCCTCGCAAGGCCAGCGATTCCCAACCCGCGAGCTGCTCAAGTCTTGCCTGCTTAGCTTGGTCCACGTCCTCCGGACCCAGGCACTCAGGGAAAAAGCTCTGCTGTTCGAGCCAGCGGAGGAGATATTCGGGCGTGGACACTTTCACCTCCCCAAAAGCTCCCTAGAGGGCTGTCAAGCCTAAAGCGCCAACCGCAGCACCTTACCTTGAACCCCGTCGATCACGTCTCCGGGGAAGCGGTCACGGCTCATGGAAAGGTGCTCTTTGAAAACCTCCAACGGCTCGGCTGCAAGGCAAGACGCCACTCGCTCCTTCAGGGCGCGATCGGTGTCTAGGAGCGCCACCGCCAGTTCGTCGGCCCCAACCTGAGTGGTCAATTTCCGCAGCCGTTCGTCATCGAGTCGCAAGAGAGCCTGGCTGATCCGTTCTGAACGACTGACCGTCTTGGCAGCCTGGCGACTCAAGGTGGGTTTGCCGCATGTGCTTTCCGACTCCCCTTCCGGTTTTCTGGTCATCGAAGACCGGACCCCAAGAGCCGGCTTGGAGGGGAAATTCTTTTCGTTACTCATAAGCGTCAACCTCGCTCAGAGAGTACGCCAGGTTTCTTTGTTTCCCTGGTCAAGAAGCTCGTTGACTCTTTGGTTTACCGGGGATTATCTTGCAGCTCCCTCGATGGAACGGCGAAAGGTCTTAGTTTTAGTCTGGTAGTAATTGAGAGCCCAGATGAGCAGAGCACCGCAGACCGAACTCCAGAAAGCCGCTGAAATCGGTGACCTAGCCAGGGTCGAAAGACTCCTTGAGAGTGGAGCCGAGGTTGATGCCCGGGAGCCCTTAACCAAAGCTCGCATCCCATCAATGCTAGCAGAAGAAGGGGAGGCGGCGGTGCTCAAGGCAGGCTTCTCCTTGCACCGGACTCCCTTGATGCTGGCCGCAGGAAAGGGCCACTTCTCGGTGGTGGAACGACTGCTCGATGCTGGAGCCGAAAAAGGCGAAAAAGACGCGCTCGGACATACCGCCCTGACTCTAGCATGCCTAAAAGGTCGAATCTCCGTGGTTCGAAGCCTGCTTACCGCCGGAGCCAAGCTTAAAGACCGCGGACCGGGCAAAGCCCCAGCCTTGCATTGGGCGGTGGAGAGCGCCAACCGGGATCTGGTTCACTTCCTCCTCGAGAGTGGAGCCGACCCAAACCTCAAAGACGCAAGAGGTCGTCCGGCTCTGGATCTTGCCGCAACTCTGGGACTCCTAGACCTTTTTGAACTGCTGCTCGACGCCGATACCGACCCTACCTATCAAACCCGGGACGGGTCCACCGCCGTATTATCCTTAGTATGCTCTTCTTCAAGAGTCGAAATCCCAAAAAGCGAAGCCTTTACTGGAACATACCTTTCCGTGCAATGGACCGGCAATAAGGTCTTCGCCCAGGTGCATCTCGAAGAGCATTCGGTGCTGCCGGTGCTCGAAAAACTCTTGACGAAAGGGGCCCCGGTGGAAAGTGAAGGTCCTTATTCACCTCTCAGCCACGCGGCCATGTCCGGCCGACCCTTACTAGTTAAGCTCTTGCTCGAGTTCGGGGCGGACCCCAACCGGCGGAGTTTGACTGACGGTCAGACGGCCTTAGATCTGGCCCGCCTGATGAAGCGCGACGAAGTGGTGGCCATGCTTGAGGCCGTAACTCAATCCAGGGAAAGCTCGACCATCCCGCCTTCTTCGGAAGCCGACAACTGGGGACCGGGCTTACCCCTGCCGAACTTTCGCCAGGCCGGCAAGATCCGAAAGTTTGACAAAGCCGTCAGCGACCTTGCTCGGCAAATTGGGGCCGAAATCTCGCCTTTCGAGCAAGCCCCAGGGGCCCTCATTCTAACCCTTGCAGCTCAAAAAGACTCCACTCTCCTTAAGGAAGGGCTCGACCACTTTCGCGCGCTCGGTTATCTGGCATTCGAGCCGGACGGCTCGACCTCAGAACCCCAACGCCTGGTTTGCCTTCCCTCCTCGCGCTGGCAGGATGCCGTTGCGGTCATGGGCACCAACGGAGTGAACTTTGGCATAGGTCCGGGCACCATAGTGCAGTGGCTCGAAGACCTCGAAACCAGACAGCCATTTGAGCTTTTCACGGTGACCAGCGACAGGCTCTGTGGCCGATTCCTGACGCCCATCGATAACCCTAACAAGCTGGCCTCAGAGATGGCCGAGTTTTGCCCCGACCTGATAGAACAGGGTTGCGGCACGGTGGAAGAACTCGCTCTCTCGCTGTCAGAAAGCGACCTGCTTTATTTTTGGTGGGATTAGGGAGTTCGCCTGAGCGACCGTAGGGAAAGAGGGTCCCCGGGGAGGGCTGACCACGCGGGGCGAATAACTCTGACCTATGCGTCTTCTCGTGAGTCTCCTGCTGACGGCCATCCTGCTCTCCCCCTGTCTTGCTCAGGAGGGGTCCCCGGTCGGGAACACGTTCAGCGGATATCTCATTCAAACCGCCCTGACGCCCGAAAGCACTCTGATCACCAACCCTCGAGAGTTGGAAGAGTTCGTGACTTCTCTGCCCAGCGTAGCCCCATTCAAGGGCCTTCCGGCTCACCCGAATCCCGATCCGTTCTTGGCCGGCTACTCCCCTGATCTCGAGAACAATTTTCTGGTGGTAGCCACCGGGCGTGACCGCATCAACGACCCTCCTCGATTTCAGGGAGTGGAGGTTTTGCCCGATGGGACGCGTTTGGTTCACTTCTTTCTGCCGGAGCGGAGCGACCTCACTTACCCTTTCGGTTGGGGAGTGTACACCGCCGTCGTTTTGCCCCGCATAAAGGCCCCAACTAGGGTTGTGGTGACCGAAGCCCGGAAGGACGAAAAAAGGGGCACCAAGAGAATCGACCGGCAAAGGCGGCCTTTTCCCAGACTTTAACCTCTCAAGACAGCACGCTCAGGACCTCTCGAGCCAGATTCCGACCGGCCAGGGGACCGACAGCGGTGACCCCAAATGTCGGTATCCACCGAATTCTTATAACGAGACACATAGGCCGTCTTGGCAGCCTGTAGGCGCTCGACCACCTCCTCTTCGCCGGCCAAGTTTGTCCTGAGTTTTTCCACCAGCTCTCGCATCTCAGCGGCCGGGTCGTTGGCCAAAAGTCGAAGGGGGTTGTAGGGTTTGAGGATGGAACGCATCTCTCGGGCCAAAGCCTTGGGAGACAAGGGGCCGGAAAAGAGGGTCTCGTTTCGGTCCACCAGGTCTTTTCGTCGCTGCCCGACAGATTCGGAAATCTGGGCTTCCCGCTGGCGGTCCGCTGCCGCGTTCTCGGAGAACAAAGCCTCCAGGCTCCGACTGAGAGGGTTCCTGGTGAGAGTTATGGCCGAGCCCGCCGCCAACCCTCGAGCGGCCCGAGTCACCCGATTGATAACGGTGCTGGGCCCTTGCTTTGGGGAGGCGACAGAGGGAATCTGTGTTGGAGCCACTCTCATACCGTTATCCTAAACAGGGAACGTTAAAGATCGATCAACGTGGGCGTCCGACTCACTGCAAGACAGCGAAACCGCCGCCTGATCCTGTGTCGTTGTACACCCCAATGACGATCTGCCCCTCAGGAGTGAGTAGAACTGTGGGCCCGCAATATGCCTGACTGAGGAAAGGCAAGGAGCCTACGAACGGATCATCCTCCCCCATGATGTACAATCTTGCACTATCACTAGGACTCGAGGAAGCAAGATAAACTCGGCCATCGGCAGCCACCGTAGGGGCCATGGGCAGGGTGTCATTACTAAAACCGTAGAGAATCCGGTCCACTGAGCTCAGGGACGTAGGATAGACGAGGGTCAGATAGCCTGAACCTGAAAGTTGAAAGCTGCTCACCAGAATCCGTCCTTGAAGGTCCTCGGCTGCGCTGGCAAAAGCGACAGCTTCGCCAGGGAGCTCTAAGGGGATGTTGGTGGTGGTCCCCGGTCGAACGACGTTCAGATAGGCTTGATTCCCCAAATCGTGAGAGGGCACATACACCGAGCCATCGATAGCCACCAGGGGCTGTCCGAAGGCCACGCTGGTTCCCGAAAGTAACACAGAAGCCACGGTATCAGCCTGGGGATCGATGATGTTCAGGAAAACTTGGTTGCTGCTGGCGCTGACCACGTAAATGGTGCCATCGGCGGCCACGCTGGGAGTGGAGTTGGTTCGATCTCCTGCCAGCAGAAATTCCTCTCCCACTCGGACCAAGGTGTCGGGATCAAAAATCTCCAGCCAGGCCTGCTCAAACGGGCGGCTGCAGGAAGCCACCAGTAAACGGCCGTGGGGATCAAATCCGGGACTCCCCCCCGCCTCTGAGCCTTGGAGTGTAACGTTCCGGTCAGAAGGACTGGGGGATGCAGGGGCCGTGCTCAGGGTGGCCGGAAAGCGGCTCAAGACGGCTCGATTACTGCCGGAGGGGTCTTGGGAGAGGACAAAGATCCGCTCCATAGGGTCTATGGCAGGCGTGCCGAGGGATTCGGATCTTGGCAGTTGGCCCTGTCCAGGATTGGCAAGGCTTGCCAGATTGTACACCCTCACCCGGTTCTCCAACACCAAACAAACCGCTCCGCCAGGCATCTGGGCTATACCTCCCCCAGATCTCAAACCCGGGATCTGAATACTAGAAACCAAAGAAGGGCTACTCGGTCCGACCACAGGGGTTCTTCTGGTGGCTTGAAGGTCGCGCCCCAAGCTGCCCCAAGAGGACCAGCTCGTTCTTCCCTCAACGGACAAGAGCTGGCGGGCAGTGCTGGTGAGGCCAAACGAATTGGTGGCCGAAACCCGAACCTCGCGCAACCCCGGAATCCCCCCGGCGTACCAGGTCCACTGAGAGGAGCCCTGAGTGGTGTTCGAAGACAGCTCTTCCCCCGACAGAAACCAACGAACATCGAGCTCGCTTCCCTGAGGGTCGAAGAACTGGGCCAAAAAGGTGAAGATGCTTCCGAACTGCTCGGTCACCGACAATCCCTGGAACTGAGGCACTTCGGCTCGGGTGAAGATCAGAACCGTGCCCTGAGAAGTCCGCCCATTGCTGTCGCTCACCACCACTGTGGCCGTAGTCTGGGCTCCAGTAGTGCCCGAAACAAGAGCGGGAGCTTCCAGGGTCACCTCCGAGGTGTCCGAGCTCCCGACGATGGTCCAATCCGAAGTCCATTGGTAGGACAGGGCCAGACTCTCGGGGCTTTGGGCGATCACCCGAACGCTGATCGCCGATCCCGGTGCGGCAGGAAGAGGGCTCGTGACGAAGTTGACGATCATAGGAAGGCTGGGCCCCGGAGGACCTTGGGGACCGGGAGAGCCGTCTGCTCCATCAGCGCCGGGAGGTCCCTGGGGGCCGGGTGCTCCGTCAGTTCCATCAGCGCCAGGGGAACCTTGGGGGCCAGGAAACCCCTGTTCTATGAGTACAATGGTCACCACCGAACTGCCCGGTGAGAACAACACCGGCGCCGTCACCTGAAAGACCGGATTGCTGTGTCCTAAGGCAAACCCATCTATCTGAACCTGGTTCACCGTGCTTGGGATCAAAAGCTCCAAGACTTCTCGTGTCGGTCGAAGAAACCGTTGAGGGCCAAAGAGCACGGCTCCACTCTGGTCCAATCCGGTCAGCAGAATCGAATCGATAGAGGGGTCCACTTCTTGGAATAGGAGGCGGAGGCTCAAATCTCCGGAACTGGACTCCGGTGTAGGAGCAAAGGTCTGAAAGCCGTCAGAAAGGATCTCCCCCGAACTACCTCCCCCGCAGCCAGTAAGAATCGGACATGTCAGGAGAATAAGGATGAAGAGAAAACCCCGAAGACTAAGCATGCTTGTCCCTTTCAGAAGAGATAGGTGAAGATCACACCGCTCAAACGTCGAGACCTCAAGAAGGGTGTACCAACAAGTAGGAAACTCAAAACGAGATAGTGGGACAAGTGCTGACTGTTTTCTGATTCTCGGGGGCCAACGGTCGTGAGCCGCTCTCGTTAAGACTCGGTCCCAGCGAACGGGCAGGAACGGCAAGCGACTTCAAAGAGACCTGGCTATCGGCAAACTCGGATGAGGGCCAAGAGGTGTTGCGATTCAAACGAAGGGCCTTTTCGGCATCTCTCCGGAGTACCTGAAGTGATAAACGTAGCGGTCTCTCACTAAGAGCACGAGAGCTCGGCAGAATCTTATGATTAGGAGCACCTTGTTCCAGAGAGGTCTATCCGAGTCAAAAAATCCGAAGCGCGTTACGTAATACCGTGGTGGAATTTCGGTCCAAGAGGGATAATGAAAAATCCTACGTTCTTTCTCGGTGACCCAATGATAGCCGCACCATGCCCTTCCATGACGGTCTCGAATTCCGTCTGGGCTAACCTGGACGAAATCTCGACAGGAGAGAGATTCCTTGAGAACGTTGGCCTGAAACAGCGTCATTCGTCCCCTTTCAAGCTCGCGTCGGAGAACCGTTGTAAAACACTCAAAGTCGTCGATATCCAAGAGTTCCGAGGCGCTGAGATCGAGAAAGCTCGAAACCCTGGGCAGACGGTCAGCGGCCATGCCAAAACGTTGAATGAGCGACCAGTATTTCTTGCCACACTCATCGAAAGCCCTATGGGGTGGCTCGGTGACGACAGATTGCCAGTCTTTACTCTTCCTAAAGAGGTTTCTTGAGGACTCGCTGTTCTTGAGAGCCATGAGTGGGCCGTGGGTCCATAAATTATGAGTGTTGATGATGTCGGCTTTCTCTTGACGACCTTGCATGAAAAAGTTTATCAAGTCTCGGCTGAAGATTTGGTCAAGATCGAAAAACCCCCAGTATTCATAGTTCACAAAGTGCTCGCTGAAAAGCTGCCCAAACATGGGCTTTAGGTCAGAAATCTTGTAAGGATGATCCCAAGCTATCTCTAGACCTAGAGTGCTTCTGCTCAAATGGCGGAGGTGGTGCAAGGTGAGATGTTGGAAAGTGACATTGGGGGGACTAGGAGGACAGGTTCGCTCATCATCCGTGAGAATGACAAAATCAAGCTGGGGTACGTTCTGGCAACTGTCAAGGAAAAGGTCAATAAATGAGGGGAGCTCCCCCAAATAAAGACAAAGAAATCGGAAGGGTTTATTAGGGCCTTTCACGTCTTTTTCGGAGAACTCTGAAGCTGAGTTTTGGGAAATAGCGGTCACCACCTATCTTAGGAAGGTCTTCAGTTGCCTCGCTTAGACAAACCGTCAGCAGGCATCGAGAGCCAGACGCCTGAGGTCTCTCCATAGCTCATCATACTGCCGATCCTCCACCAGACTTTCACGGGAAAGGTCTCTCTTCAAGCCGTCGTGGAAGACCACCCCATCGAGACCGGTGCGACGCAAGGTTCCCATCTCCACTCCGGAGACGATCAGGGTCACCTTGCCTGGCTGCAAACCGAACGCTCCCCTCCAGCCACCTTGACCAGGCTCAAGCTTCTTTCGTTCTGCCCTGGGGAAGCTGACCGCTCTGGGGGGAAGCTCCCCTACTTGGATCGCCAAAGGGACTTGAGTGAGGAAAAAGGGACGATTGATGGACTTCCCTTCGATACTGATGGGAACCAGGCTGTGGGCACAAGCACGATCTACCTGCCGATACTCGGCGGGCATGCCGGCATAGCCACCTCCCACCGAACTGCTGCCGGTCGTCGCAAACCAGCGGCTTTTGGCCACGGAAATGGTGATTCTGGTAGAGGACTCTGGGCTCGATTCCAGCTCCGAAAAGAGATCGCGATCGAGGTGCAAGGTCCAGCGATAGCCCGGAGCGTCATCACTGTGAGCTTGAATCTCCACCTGGTTTGCCCCTCGAAGGATGGCGTGTTGGCAGCCCAGCAGTAGGTCCAGACGGCCGGTTTGGTACCCGCCTAAAATCAGGCGTTGCTTTTCATCTACAAAACTCGCCCGATCGACGAAAGCCCCTGGAGCCGTCAGAACGATCTCGCTGGGAGAACTGCTGATCTCGATCTGCTGCGCACCAGCGCTCACTAAGGCCGAAACAAGAAAAACCAAACTGCGCTCGCTGATGCTCCCCTGATAACGAGCGAGTTTTTGCCGAGCCAGGGTGAGGTCCATGGTGAAAGAGCCATCTTCCACCCTTTCCCCATCGGAAGAGAGCGACTGCAAAAGCTGTTCGAGTCCTCCAGCATACGACATAGAAGAAACGTTTGGCTCTTCACAGCCCAAAACCTGTACTGGTGTGCGGGGGGTGCGGTCACGTCTCACCCGAGTTTACGCGCAAACGAGACCTTCAATAGAAAGGGGGTCCACCTTTACTCAACCCACCCATCTTGATACTGTGATCATGTGAAAAACATCACAGTATCTGTGCCTGAAGACCTCTACACTCAAGCCCGCATCAAAGCGGCTGAAAGAAAGACGTCAGTCACTGCCCTGGTGCGTGCCTATCTGCAAGATCTCGTCGCAGAAGAAAGCGAATTTGAGCGGCTATTGCGATTGCACAATGAGGTTATCGAGTCCATTGAAGACGGCTTTTCGGCAAAAAACCGCTTTTCGAGAGAGCAAGTGCACGATCGTGACGCGTTTCGTTGACACCAACATCTTGCTTTATGCTGTGAGCAGCACAGCAGCAGAAGTCGAAAAGGCCGAAATTGCACGTCACCTTCTCACCCACCGAGACCTGACACTATCGGTTCAAGTACTTCAAGAGTTCTATGTCCAGGCCGCTCGCCCAATTCATCCCAAGCCTATCACTCATCATCAGGCCTTCAGATTCATCGAATCCCTAAAACGCTATCCCATCGTGGAGGGGACTCTGCAACTGGTGGAAGCCGCCCTTACCACCAAGGATCGTTTTCAAGTATCCTACTGGGACGCTGCCATCATCGAAGCCGCTCGTGCCGCTGGAAGTGTCGTACTTTTGACCGAAGACCTAAGCCACGGGCAGCGTTTCGGGAGTGTTCTGATTCACAACCCATTCGCTCGCTGACGGGATGGCTAGATTTCCCGCACTGCCAGAAGCGGGCACTCACTCATCGAAGTTAACGCCATGTTCACACTTTGGCAACTTCTGTTTCATTTACTCCAGTCTGCTTCCTGGATTATCTCAAGACCTCGCAGCTATTCTGGTCCCAAGATAACAAAACAGGAGTGCGAATGGCTTTTTCAACGATAAACAATTTCTCAAACTTCGGGGGAATGAACCAGACCCAGCAGTTTGGAGGTTTTCCGGGCGGGGGCGGTCAGAATCCGATGATGCAAATGATGCAGATGATGATGACCATGATGATGAACCTCATGGCCCAACAGATGGGTGGAGGCTTTCCTGGCGCAGGGATGCCCGGACAAACCGGCTTCTCGCCCATCGCCAACCCTGGCTTCGGCGGTGTCCCTGGAATGGCCGGAGGCCCCGGTTGCGGCTGTGGACCCATGGGAGGCTCGCCCATGGGCAACTTCCTAGGTGGCAATCCTGGCTTCGGAAACTTTCCCCAAATGGGTGGTCCCGGGGCTGGCACTCCTCCCGCTGGTAGTGGACCCTACGGCTCGGCGGGTACACCAGGGGGCCCTGGAGGAACCGCCCCTATGGGACCGGCTGGCAATGTGGGCAACGTCAACGTGGAACGCCTGGTGGCCGCTCTTCCCCGAGGGCATCAGAACGCCGCACGCCAACACTTCCCCGGCATTGTCGCCGAAGCCAACCGGCAGGGCGTGACCAACAAAGCTCAGTTGGCCTACATCCTGGCCACCACCGTGCACGAATCGGGAGCAGGCGCCCACATGGAGGAATTCGCCTCAGGCCGAGCTTATGAGGGCCGCCGCAGCTTAGGGAACACTCAACCTGGTGATGGCCCGCGCTTCAAAGGACGGGGCTATGTGCAGATCACCGGTCGAAGAAACTACACCGATTGGTCGCGCCGCCTGGGCATGGACCTGGTGGGCAACCCCAACTTGGCCAAGAACCCCCAAGTGGCCGCCCGCATCCTGGTGGGTGGAATGAGAGACGGCACTTTCACCGGTCGGCGACTGGACCACTACATCAACGACAATCAAACCGACTTCCATAACGCCCGCCGAATCGTCAACGGCACCGACAAAGCTGGAACGTTTGCCCAAACGGCTCAGCGTTTGCTGGCAGCGATGAATTAGGGACTTCCCTTGATCCCGACTCTGCCAAAGATCTCTTTTACGATCTCCGGATGCTGGGCAGACACATCCTGCACAGCTCCGGGGTCGGCCTCGAGGTCGAACAGGCGAACGAGTTCCGGGGCCGTGCTGATGTAGACCAGCTTATAGTTTCTCCAGTAAAGAGCGATCTGCCCACCATCACCCTCCTCCAGCGCTGCTGTTTTCGAAATCGAGATCTTGACTCGGTCGGTTTCAAGTTGGGGATCGGAAAAAGCCTCGAAGAGCGACTCGCCTCTCATCTCCTTAGGGATCTCTATATCAAGGATATCCAGAAGCGTAGGAGCGAAGTCTAGCTGATGAGAAAGTCGCGATACTCGTGCTGGAGTTTCTCCGGGGCGCCTGATGATCAGTGGTACGTGGGTGATCGGTTCGAGAACCGGCCAACCCGAGTGCCCAACATAGCCTCGCTCAAAAGATTCGCCGTGGTCTGAGGTGACGATCACCACGGTATCATCGGCGAGCCCGCTCTGCTCAAATCTTCGCCAGAAATCGCCGAACAACGCGTCGGTCTCCCAAACTCTCTGGTCATAGAGATTTCTGAGTAAGGCGACATAGGCGTCCTTTTCTTCGGGATAAGACCGATTGATGAAAGGCTCCACCGGATCGGGAAAAGGCCCGAAACGAACCGAATCAGGATTCTTGACCGTATAAGGATAATGGGGTTCCCAGATGTGAGCCCAAACAAAGCTTCCAGACGGATGAGCCTGGAGATACTCTATGGCAGCCTTCAAGGTCAGTTGGCCGGGATAGTGTTCTCTGGTCCAGAAAATATCGTCGTGATAGTCTGAATTATACGGGTTGTAGTAGGAGAACTCCGCAGTTCCTACACTGGCCAAAAATTCCAGGTAGCGATGGTCGAGCATCCGATTTATCGCACGGTAGAATGAAGTCTCCATGAAAGTTCGCGCGACTCGCTTCTCGGTGAATCCCTCAAGCCCGAACACTTCGGGCTGCCAATATCCAAAAAATGCTCGATTGGGATATCCGTTCGACTTGAGGACCTGAATCAGATCAGGGCCTCTCTGCTGATCGGAAGCCATATAACCAACGTAACTCGGCATGACTAGCCCGGTAGCTGTGAAGTTCGCATAGAAGCGCTCGATAGTCAGACTCTGTTCAGCAAATCGATCCAAATTGGGCGTGGTCCTCCGCTGATAGCCGTAACACCCCATGTTCTTAGCTGTGAGGGCATCGAATGTGATCAGCAGTACGTTTGGGGACCCTCCCTCTTCACCTTTCGACGGTGAGGGACTGGCCAAGATCCCTACCATAAGCAAGGCCCCAAAAACTATTGGGACGGCGGGCACCTTACCCTCAAAGTCGCGAACCACGTCAAAAGGTTTACGAAAGCTTCGGGCTAAAAGTCCTGAAGCGAGCAGAGCGAGACCGAGACTCAAACCTGCCAACATCGTCCTTTGCGACACAGGCGTGACCTCCAGGGTGCCGGCAAAGCCCATCTTGAGTGACCAAAGATTGATGGTGATCAGCAGAAAAAAGACCAGGCCGTGAATCCAAGCCAGAGACAATACCCGTCCCAACTGCCATGAGATCAACCCCACGAGCCCCGACCCCAAGGCCATGAATAGCGCCACCAGAGAGAAATTGGCCAAAGCGATGGACCATGGCATCCCGACAAAGGTCGAGTTGCTCTGTTTGGCGGCATCGAGGAGCACATAGAGCACGGCGTTGATCAACCACAGGGACCAATGATACAAGAAACCTGGAGTCATCGCTTCTCGCCTCTTTCTAGCAACTCGAGCAGTGCTTCCGTTCCGACCCTAGCACTCTCCCCGAAATTTGGAACCACCTCTCCACGCAGATGCTCGAGACGCTGCTTGAATTCCACACCACGAGCCAACATTTCCGCCGCTTTCGAGCCCAGGAGTTCAGGAGTCACCACCTCTCCGACTTGCTGGCGAAACTGATCCTCGAAAACCGGAAGCCCGAGTTCGCTCCAATTGGGATTCCTAACCTTGAACGGGGTCTCTAAAAAGAGGACTGGTCGCAAGGTGCCGAGAGCATATTCAAAGGCCGCACCAGACCAATCACAGACCATTAAGTCGGCCTGATGGAAGCTTGCCTCCGAGCGAAAATCGAGATCCATGACAAATCGATCTCGACCTCCAAAGCGGTCTTGCAAACGCTCCACGATTTGAGCACCTCCCTTATAGACACTGCTGAAGAACGCGGGATGAGGGCGAACCACGACCCTGAGACCTTCGGCCAGCAGTTGCTCGACGATCATCTCACCAGAGGCTTCCAATAGGTTCTGGGGATGCCAAGAAGGAGCCACCAAAACTGTCCTTTCATGTGAAGTTGGAATCGCTTGAGACTGATGAGCCAAGGAACTCCT
>JBJHCR010000048.1:4508-12034 GCA_050486105.1 Vulcanimicrobiota bacterium | reverse complement strand
AGCTTATAGTAACCGGTTTCGATAAGCTTAGGCAGGGGACGGCCGATCATTTCGAAACGGCGCTTCAACTCCTGGGCGTGAAAAGACGTTGGACAGAAAAAAACATCGTAATGGTCGAACGCCCCTTCTAGATATCCGCGATGAGTGCTGATAAGGGAATGAAAGACGTAGACGCAGACTGTCTTGGCCGGCGGCCGAGCCAGATGCAGCAGACCAAGGTCTGGCATGGTCAGCACCAGCACAGGAGTCTCCAACCGGGGGAGCATCTGGAGCCCTAGAGTCGGAAGACGATAGACTTCGATCCCCGCCTCCGAGCGGACCGGGTCATCGCCATCTCCGGTCAGATACTGCACTGGCCTTTGGCTGGCCAGTCCCTGCAGATATCCTTCCATCGGGAGATAAGAGTGACTATCCTCAGCGTAGAACGTAGGGAGCGTAGGTGAAGAGATCAAGCGTGCGAACTCTTTCAACTCGATGGCGCAAGATCTGAGTTTGGTCCAAAGCATAGGTCGGGCTCGCCTTTCGCTGCTCAAGGCCTCGCCCCTTGTGTCCCCGCACCGAGGAGCCGGTCCTAGAAAGCCAAGGCATTGAGTCCACGGGGGATGCTTCCTCGGCGGACACAGAGCATGGGAGCATTCTGCTTGAAGTGCACGACCGTCTGGGGATTCCACTGCCGAAGTGTGAGACCGATTCTGGGAAGCCTTTCTGTTGGCTGGTCATAGGGTCCGAGCAGGGAAAGAGTAGGTAGAGTGTCGCAAGCATTATTCATGAAAGGGATCCTGATCGCCGCTGGGCTAGGAACCAGGCTGGGAGAGCATACAGCCCAGACACCGAAGTGCCTGCTGCCGGTAGGCGGCAAGACCATGCTCGAGCACCAGGTAGCGGCCTTCCGGGCTTGCGGTCTTCAAGACATCGTGGTGATCAACGGTTTTGGGGCCGAGCTTTTTCCTGACCTCGGAGTCACCTATGTGACCAACACCCGGTACCGTCACAACAACATTCTCAACTCTCTAATGTGGGCAGAAGAGCACATGGACGGCGGATTCGTAGCCTCTTATTCGGATCTGGTCTATGAGCCAGAGATGGTGCAAGACTTGCTCGACGCCCCGGAGGAGATCGTGGTCTCGGTCGACGATGCCTGGAAAGAGCGATACGCCCATCTGGAGTTCCATCCGCCTGAGGCGGTGGAGAAAGTCGCCTACGACCAAAACCTGCTTCTGCAAGAGATCGGAAAGGGGATATCCAATGACGCCCCGGGGGAGTTCATAGGCTTACTTCGCTGCAGCCAAGCGGCCGCCGCAGGCTTCAAGCAATCGTTTGCCCGGGCCAAGGCCCAGTTTTGGGGTGGGCCTTTCGTGCGGGCAAACGATTTCGAAAAGGCCTATCTAACCGACTTCCTCCAGTACCTGATCGACCAGGGTACGGCCGTACACGCCACCATCCCTCGCGGAGCGCGCTGGGTGGAGGTGGACACCGCCGAAGATCTGCAGTTAGCCAACGACACCTTCGGCGGATCCCGCTTCTAGGCGATAAACTCCAGCACTTCGAGCAAAGTTTTTCCGTCCAAGTGCCCCGGGTTGTTGCCCAGTCGGTTTGAGGCCGAGGCTTGGCTCAGCACGGCGGGAAAGTCCTCACGGCTGATCCCGAAGGCTGCAAGGCTGGGCTCGTGACCGGCCAGACGAAAACACCGGTCAATGAAGGCTTGAACCTCTTCCGGCGTCTGTTTCCCCATGGCAGTCACGATCAGGTCGATCTCCAGCGGGGCGAAGGGCTGGTTCCACTTGAGCAGGCTCTTGGAGAGCAGCCCCACGGCTAGACCATGATCTAAACCGAATCTTCCCGTAAGCTCATAGCTCAAAGCGTGGGCGGCGGCGCTGCGAGTACACGATAGAGCCAACCCCGCCAGAGTTGAGGCTAGAGACAGGCTCTCCCAGGTCTCGGCTTGAGCCTGACCGTCGCACGCTTGCTCTAGATTTGCCGAGATCAGCGACAAAGCTCTGCAGGCATAGCCCTCCGACAACACTGAGCGATGCACCCCCCACAACGATTCCATGGCGTGGCTCAGGGCATCGAGCCCCGTGGCCAGGGTCAATCGCGATGGCATTCCGTGACAAAGTTCCGGATCGACCAGAGCCAGGTCCGCAAATCCTGCAAACTCGTCCACGCTGGACTTGACCCCGTCGTTCCATACCGAGGCCCAGCGAGTGACTTCGCTTCCGGTGCCTGCCGTGGTGGGCACCTGGATCAGCTGTGTCTGCCTTGTTTTGGAGGCCTGCTGGGCCCGGAAGGAACTCAAATCGACCCAGTTGTTCAAGAGCAGAGCCACAACCTTGGCGGCATCCAAGACGGAACCACCGCCGAATCCCAAAACACTGTCGGCCCCAAACGCTCGGGCTTCCTCTAGGAGTTGGTCGATGACCTGGTCTCCAGGATTCGGCGGCACGGGGGTCGATCGACGAGTGTTCTTGCCCAGCAGGTGAAGACAGTCAGCACGTTCCAGGGTCTCACGCCCAGTGACAAGGAAGGTTCGCCGATTTGCCAGCAGTTCCGGTATGCACCGCCGTTCCCCAGCGCCGAAAATCAGCCTGACCGGTTGAAAATGCTCGAAGCTCAGGGATCGCAAGAGCAGGCTTTCATGAAATCATTCTTGACTTGAGGTAGGCCTCTCTCCACTCGTGCGGGATCAGGGTCGTTTCCGGAGCGAATGCGAAAGAGGAGCAGCCTTGGCCCCTGGCCGCTGGTGAAACCCGACACCTCAGCGCTGAGATCGTCGAGACTCGGCACCTCGACCGCTGAGACATAGCCGCACGACAGCGCGAGCTTGGGAAAATCGACGTTCCCAGCCGCCGTGGACTGACCACCGGTGGAGGAGTGGGTGCCATTGTCGAGCACGACGTGAAGCAGGTTCCGGGGGCGATAGCGGCCCGCAGTCGGAAGCGAGCCGAGCCTCATCAAGCAGGAGCCGTCGCCGTCGACAACCACCACCGTTTTGGGCCCGGAGCTTGCCAACCCGAGACCGATGGCCGAGGCCAGCCCCATGGAGCCGACCATATAAAAGTTGCCGTCACGGTCGCCCGTGGTTTGCAGATCTCGGCTCACCATTCCGGTGCTAGCGACCACCAGAGTGCTGGCAGTAAGTCCTTTTTGCAGGGCGACCATGGCTTGCAAACGGCTTGGTCGGTCGCCATGCACCTCGGGCTCGGCTTGGAGTTTCGTGAAGAACTTGCCCTCCAACACGATAGCTTGGGGCCGGCATTCCTCTCGGGCTCGCTCAAGGGCGCGCCGGAAGGTCTCCAGTGCCGCGTCGCACTCGTCTGGCATAGTGGTGGCTGGTACGTCCAGTAGGGCCAACAGGTCGTAGGTGATACGACCCATCATGTCGTGTTGAGGCGCCTTCTTGTCCTGGGCATCCAGTCCACGGTGGCTGATCAGCATGACCAGCGGAATGGCGAAAGGAGCGAGCAGGCTAGAAATAGGATTGACGCAGTTGCCGAGTCCCGAGTTCTGTAGCAAGACCAGGGCGCGGCGTCCGGCTAGGGTGGCTCCCGTCGCCATACCGATCGCTTCGGCTTCCACCGAGGCAACCTGGTATATCACCTCGGTTCGCCCTTCCAGCTCCGTCAGCAGGGGCGCGAAGTAGCTGCACGGGACACTACAGAAGTAGTTGAAGCCCATGTTCAGCAGGCCGTCCACAAAGGCTTTGGGGCAAACGGCGCCGCCGCTCATCGGGACTTCACTTGCTCCACGGCTGTCTTATAGTCTTCGAAGTCGTGGACCTCCAGCCAACCTCGCCGTACTTCGCGGGCCCAGACCGGCACCCCGCTATCGATCAGGCGCTGTAGGAAGGCGTTGAGCGAAGATTGGCGAGGGTTCTTGTCGTCAGGCTGTTCGGCTTCGAACTCGGCCAGGAACTGGCGGAACAGCAAAGTTCCCTTGGCGCTCAGGAGAGTCAAGCCGACGAACTCGAAGTGGCTTTCTTCTAGTTCGAGAGTCTTGGAAATCCTTTTCACCGCATACAACTCATGCCGACGCAAGGCACGCAGTTTGGTGGGGGGTGGGGGATCGGTGATCACCAGATCCAGGCTGGTCTTGCGCGGTTGAGTTTCTTTGAAGGTGCGATCAACGAGCAGCACGATATCTTCAGCCTCATTGAGCAAGCTTTGCAGGGTGAATGGCTCGAACAAGATGTCCGAATAGCACAGCAAATTGCGCTCTTGCCAGCCATCGTGCTCTAAGCCCGCCATAATGGTGCCGATCAGCCCGGTTCCTGGGCTCCTAACCGCCTCCACCGTCCCGTTTTCTGCCACCGTCTCCGGCGCGATGTTGGAAACCAGAACCATACTTTTGACTCCGGCTTCGCTCAAGGCGTCGACCTGTCGTTGCAGCATGGTTCGCCCATAGATGTCCAACAGCGGCCGCTCGATGGTGCCTCCCAGCATTTCTTCGAGGTCGCCCTGATTCAGGGTGCCCCCTGCCAGAATAATGGCACGAACGTCGCTGCCGGCGGAATCGTGCAGAAAACGCTCTTCGTCAAGCTTCATCGCCGGCATTCCCTGCAAGTCGAACACCCGCGACATAGGTGCGATCTCTTGCTCCACCGGCAAGGTGCTTCCGGCGGCCCGGATCTTGGCGTAGGTCTGTTCCACTGCCTGGATGGCCGCGCGCAATCCATGGTTGGCGAAAACGACCAAACTTACCCCGACGGCTTTCCAGTCGTCTACGGTCAATTGCGGATAGGTCGTCGGGACCACGGCCACCGGGCTTTGTCGCTGCCACCGTTTGAGAAACTCCAGGACCGGCTCAGGCGTTTTCGACTTTGAGTGGATTAGGACCATGTCCGCTCCGGCCCGGTGATAGGCGCTGGCCCGGCGGAGCGCATCCTCGACCGAGTATCCGGCGATCAAAGATTCCAGCCGGGCGATCACCACCAGGTCGGGCAGCTCTTGAGAACTTTTGGCCGCCATAATTTTGCCGGCGAACTCCCAAGCGGGAGCCAATTTCTGTCGACCTGGAACAAAGCTGTTGACCTTGGGGAACAGCTTGTCTTCGATACAAACGGCAGCAATGCCGCTGGCTTCGTATCTGCGCACCATGTGAATGACGTTATTGGAGTTGCCAAAACCGGTGTCGCAATCTGCGATGACAGGAAGGCTGGTCGCCGAGTTCATCTCCCGTGCCGCGGCTAAGAAATCGGTCATTGTCAAGATATTGGCGTCCGGCACCGCCGCCGAGGTGGAGATCTCAAGGCCGCTGGCCCAAACAGCGTCGAATCCGGCCTCCTCGGCCAGCTTGGCGGACAGCCCGTCGTGCCCGCCGATAGCCACCACCGGCGTTCCGCCCTCCAGGGCGGCGCGGAGTTTAAGAGCTTTGCTCATGGCTTTTCAGTCGAACCATTTCTTGGTTTCGCGGACCACCCGCTCGGCACTTTCAAAGTAAGAGAATTCCTTGCAGGCCGATAAGCCCATGAATCCGGGCAACGACACCATCAACAGATGGCCCGGTCGCTGCTCGGCAAGGGCTAGGAACGAGTGCTCGACGAAAGGTTGCAGATACACCGAGTCCTCCGGTTCTAGCTCGGTCTGGTGGCTGTTTCCGTCGGCCGACCACAGCAGCTTCACAGGGTCTCCGCCGTAGTTGTAGACATAGGTATGCAGGCCGGTGCAGAAGGTCGCCTCCGCCTGTGGCTCGGTTCCCAGCACTTCCAGATCCAGACTTTTCACTAGCGGCATGGCCTGGTGCTGGGCCAGCCTACGGATGGCGTAATGGCGATTCATCGGTCCGGGGAATGGGTAGGGTTCGCGATCTTTTCGAAAAACCACCTTGACATCATCGCCGGAAGTGTAGTCGGAGGCCATCAGGTCGCCGGGATGGAGATCCAGCACTGCAGCCAGCTCGCGATACTCCTGGACCTCCAGCTCCGCCTTGGGGTCAAGAGCCCGGCCCGCGGTCAACTTCGAACCCATCCGCGACAGAGCGAAGTCGAGTGCCTCGGGAGTCAAACGGGCGTTGGCTAGATGCTGCTTCAACAAACCCACCCGAGGAGTTTGATGGCGGAAATCCAGGTGAAACTTTTGACCCCGTTCACCCAGGGCGTACAGCTCTTTTTGCGCTCGCCGCACGTCGCCACCGAAGGTGACGGCGATGATCAATGCTGTCTGATTCGGATCCCGACTGGTGAAGCTGTGGGGGTAGAACGGCATGATGTAATTGCTGTCGCCGGTTTCCATCTCCACACAGGTGCAGCGATCTCCAACCTTGTAGTAAAAGTTCACCGGTCCCACAAAGAAGGTGATCTGGTGCATCAAATGACCGTTATTGTAAACCACATCCGGGTTGTCGGCGCGACTGTCCAGGACTACCCTTTCTTCTTTGATCCATTCCGGTTTGAAAGGGGCCAGGCGGGACATGGCGGTGTCGCGATATTCGTAATAAGGAGTTCGTGACCCACTGCGGTCGGCTCGGTCGAAGATTCGAGCCGAAGCCTGGGATTCGGAGGCGCGCATGATCTTCGCGCCGTCTACGCAGTCGTCAGCCAGCAACAGCAGGTCGGATTTGTCGATGGGGTAATGATTGCCCAGGGCATCGATCAGCTCCATGGTCTGCGCGGCCGTGGCGCGGCCTTCGAGCACACTCTGCAGTTCCTCTAGGGGATACTTCAACTCCTGAGCGCACGATTCCGGAGTTCTTTTCAAGTCATTGAGTTCGCTCCTAATGCGGGCTCCCATGGCCTTCAGGAGATCGTTTTGGGTCGACATAGACGATGGCATTGCTGCTCCTCGAGTTGGTAAAGTTAAGCCTCAGTGGGGTAATTGCGCCTGCAGACAAAGGCTCCTTCCTCGACTTTCCAAGGCTAGGAAACTATTGCAACACCCCTCCTAGAGGTCCCCCCACCCCTAGGAACCGGCCCCAACGGTTGAAAACGTCTTTCTCTTTGGACCGAGGGCCAAGAACTTAGGGTCAGAGTATAGAGGCGTCCAACAACGACTTCAAGAACACCCGAGCCATGCAGAATCGAGTCGTATTCCTCATCCTGGCTCTGACAACTCCGGCCCTCGCTTACATCGATCCCGTTACGGGAAATCTGATCGTCCAAGGGCTCATAGCGGCTTTGGCAGCCTGTGGACTCTTCTACCGAAGAATTAGACAGAGAGTCCGAGATGCATTCGGCGGGAAAGACGCACCCTCAGAAGAAGAGTCTGAAGAATCTACCGAGCCTGAAGACCCGACCGAAGGTCACGAAGGCGAGAAACCATTAGACCCAGTCGCTCCCTAAAAGCCTCAGTTGAACCTTAGACTCAGAGAATTCAGTAGCCTACCGTCCACTTCTGAACTTGCGTCAAGGACCGGAGGTTTTGACTTCAACGATGGTGTCCCAATCCAAGAGCTTGAAGAGGGGACTTCTAGGGTCGAAGAGCGCCAGTTCTACATAGACTCCGACCCCATCGTGACTGAAAATGGCACCTCGCCGGAGATAGGGGTGCTCGGTCACTCTCAGGCCAGAGACCTTATAACCTTTGGGGGTGGTG
>JBJHCR010000048.1:0-4498 GCA_050486105.1 Vulcanimicrobiota bacterium | reverse complement strand
TAGTGTAAGAGCCCTCTGACTCGGTGACCACCACGTTTCCTCGGGGGCCGGTGACCGTGAGTTGACCTTCATTTCTGACAAACTCTACGGATCCGATGGGCCCTTCATAGGTCTTAACCTCACCCTTTCGGGCGAAAGTGTGGTGCGCTTCACCCCACTTCACCAGAAGTCTCTGAGGTTGCGACACCACCTCGGCCCTAAAGTCCGGAAAAATCAGGGTGACGTCGTCTTCGTCCTCGTGAACAATGATGGTTCCTTTGGAGGTGGTAATGGTGTAGGTGGTGCCCGTCTCATCCATGGAGACTTCATAGTCGCCTTGAACCTGAGAGGAGTCTATGAAAACCGTTCCCCAGCCTTCACGGATGAGAGTGGTGCGACCAGGACCGGACACCGGATCCGATTGGGCACTGGCAGTCAGCAGAAATAGGGTTATTAGCAATGGCAGGACTTTCATTTTGACTCTCCAGTCTGACCTTCAGCGAGGGTCTTCCCGTCCAGGAGGACAGTGACTTTGCAGTCGATAGCCGCCCCCGAGTAATCCCACCACTGAGGCGATTCCACCGTCGCCACACCCCCCGGTGCCACCACCGGCAAAGGACTATCGTAGGTTCCCCGAGGGCCCACAGGATCGAAGAACTCAAACCTTACGGTAGCTCCCCTGAGCGAGGAGTCGGAACTGTTGGACACCACGGCCTTGGCCCAGAGTTGATGCCCTTGACCCTGGTAGTAAAAACCCGTCCAGGGAGAGCTGATCTCCACTCGTGAGACCGCAATACCCTGAGTCTGAGCTGAGACGACTTGAGTCAAAGCAAAAAGGCAAAGTAAGGTAAAAATAGCCATCTTTTGCATGTCGATTGGGTTTCCCCCCCTGAGATCGTTCTCCTGTCGAGACGGGGGCGTCGAAGCATCATCCTAGCACTTTGGCCCTCTTGTATGGTAAGAATGGTAGGAGGGGACTCACTTTCCCATGTCCTACCCCTCAACCTTAAGTCTAAGGAAAATTGCGTGGCAAAAAAGACTTTCCCTTGGCTCTCCCTCATAGGACTCATTCTCGCGCTCACCATGGTTGCGCCCATGTCTCAGGCGGATCCCTCGACGGGTACAGATGCGTCCGGTCTTGGACCCAATCTCTTGGCCAAGTTGAACTCAGACGAGTCTTTGAACTCCCCAGGCCAGGCCACCATCGAGAGCTTAAACCGCTTCAGCTTCAACCTCTACCGAACGGTAGCCAAGGAGAAGAATGGCAACCTGGCCGTCAGCCCTCTCGGGTCGTACATCTTATCGGCCATGCTCGAACCCGGAGCCCAGGGCCCAGCCAAACAAGCTATCTCGAAAGCTCTCGCTCTCGACTCTTCGACCTTGGAGAGCGTCCGGTCCCTGATGGAACACTTGGAGCTTTCTCCGTCCTTGAACCTAGCCCAAAAGATCTACTTGGCAAGCCAAGTCAGCGTCACAAGCGACTATCTCGACCAAGTGACTCCCTTCCTGGAAGAGCCTACAGAAAACGTCAGTTTTCGAGAAGACCCCCTTGGTGCCGTCAAGATCATCAACGACTGGGTCGAAGACAAGACGGCTGGACTGATCACCGACTTCCTACTCCCGCTCCCAAAGAGAACCATCTCGGTGCTGGTCTCAGTTCTCCACTTCAAAGGTCAATGGGCCAACCCGTTCGACCCCAAAGACACCAAAGTCGGCACCTTTACCCGGGCCGATGGCACGACTCTTTCGGTGCCCATGATGACCCTCCCCAGCGCATCTCTCACCCTACGCAGAACCAAGACCGGTCAACTCTTGACTCTCCCCTATGCCGATCAGACCGAGTGTCTTCTTTTTCTGCCTGACCCGGGACAGTCCCCAGAGAGCTTATTGGAGGACTCCGCTGGGCTTGTGGCCCTCAAATCCCAACAAAAGTCCGACAGTGTGGTTAAGCTGGAACTCCCCCGATTCGAATTCGAAACCGACACCTTTGAATTGACCCCAGCCTGGAAGGCTCTCGGCCTCGCCCCCCTGCTGTCTCGTCCCGATCTCACTCCCATGCTGGGCAAGAAGCTCAGTAGGGACCTCGACCTGAAGGTCTTCCACAAGACGTACATCAAGGCTGACGAAGAAGGGACCGAGGCCGCCGCAGCAACGGCGGTGGTGATTACCCTGACCAGCGCTCCAGATAGTTTCGGTCCACAGGTGGTCCGATTCGATCGCCCCTTCCTCTTTCTCCTTCGCAACTCGGAGTCCAAAGCGATCTTCATGCTGGGCCGAGTGGATCATCCCGAAGAGTGGTCGGGGAAGTAGAGTCAACCACTCCAGCTCACCTCAAGGCGAACCAATCGATGTCCTCACCTAAACGAGTCTTGAGGGCTTCAAGGCTGCGCTGATTGGTGGGCGGGGCCGACGGTAGAGCATACATCTCAGCCACGAATCTCTTTAGGCAGGGGGCATCTTTTAGCAATCCATTCTCCTCGGCCCAGGACAGGGTGTAGGCTGCCACGAGATCGGCGACACTGAGCTCTTCACCGGCCAGGAACTTTCGGTCGGCCAAGTGTTGCTCCAAGACGGCGCACATTTGTCGACCTTCGGACTTTGCCCGCTCCACCTCTCGAGAGCTTCGATCTTCCTCGGGGTACAGAGCGGAGTGTCGCTCGATTCGCTCCAGCGGAGACTCGATCTCGGTAGCCAAAAAGAACAGCCAACGATACATCTGGGCCCTTTCGGCTGGGTCCTCGGGAAGCAATCGTCCCAGGGGGTCTTTCTCCGCCAGGTATAAGCAAATGGCCGTGGACTCGGTGATAACTTGTAGTCCGTCCTGCAACACTGGAACCCGAGCGGCCGGATTCAGAGCCAGGAACTCAGGGCTGTGGTGGTCCCCCCGAAGCAAGCTGACGAATATCACCTCGCAGTCCATCTCCAGATGTTTGAGCACCCAAAGAACTCGAGCGGCCCGGGTAGGTGGAGTGCCATAGAGTTTCATCGCTGGGTCTTCGCTGTCCGTCAACTTCATCCCGTCAAAAGCTCGCAGACGTGCGGGAACCTCCCGCTTTAACTCAATCATACCTTAAGTCTGGTTCTATGGGGATTAGGAGAGCTACCGATATGCAGATCACCAGAACCAGTCAAGAATTTCTGTCCATCTATGATCGCTTGCGAGCCACCAGGGAAACTCTCGACCAGTCGGAACTCGACAGCAAGCAGCGCGTCTTAACACAGCTCGACACTCTCTCACCTCCCGACCTGGTGGGAAGTGATAAGGCCCTTAGAGTTCAACTTCGACTTTGACGGCCTAGAAGCGCTCGAACTCCAGAAGGTCCTCGGAGACAAGCAACTGGAGAGCATTGCCCAAGTCCATAAGGATAGCCTTCACCTGAGTTGGATAGGTGTCCTACGGTCGGAATCCTATCAGGAGAGTAGCCCCAACACGGTTTGTCGAATCCATCGTCATTCATTGGCGACTCCAGGAGTACCGAAAAGATCGCCGAATCTGTCTTGCTGAGATGGCAAACTTTCTGGACGTGTGGTGGGCGGCGCAAGAGCTTGAGGCAGGAGAGCGACTCGAACTGATCCATCGCCTGAGCCAACCGGACTGTTTCTCCAACGGACCCACTCAGGTCGCCCCGAAATTGTCCGCCCATCTTTCGGACATCGTTGAGATTCCAGCTCAAGGCCTAGCTACATTAATCAACTCGGCGGGACACTGGGGAGTTCAACCCGGTCGGTCTGCAGACTCTTGGGAGGTCCTGAATCCGCGTTCGGTAGATGCAGCCATCTACCGGGTGGCAGGCTGCCAGTACCATAAACAGGCCCTGCAACTGCTGGGGGCTCCCGAGACTGCCAGTCTGGTGGCTGCGAAGCAAACGATGCACTCGGGTCGATTCGACCGAGTCCTTTTCACTGTGGACAACGGTAAGCTGGATTTTGCGGCCGTGGTGGATGCCGTCCTCGTCAACGCGGCTCGAGCCGGGCTGCGCAGTCTATCGATACCACTCTTCCGCAGCGGAGCTGCTGCAGACTGGGGTGGCACCGACGAAAACAAGATCCGTACTCTGGCCCAAGCCGTGGGCAAGCTCCGAGGGAGTTCGCTCAGGCACATCTTCCTCGGTCTGAAGAGCCAGACGCTCTTCGATTTGGCCCAACACTTACTGCAACAACGGAGGCTCAGCATTCGAGTTCTCCTGGGGGACATCACTCAGTTTGCCTCCGAAGCCGTGATCACCGGCCTGAACAGCGAAGGCGCCTGGGGGGGAGGAATCGACCGTGCGATCATGTCGGTGGCAAACTTCCAGTACCACAAGCAGGCGGAAGCCCTGCTGGGTGCAGCCGACGGAACAACTCTGTTGGCCGAGAAAACAGAGGAGCACCCGGGCGCCTTCCAACGAGTGCTCTTTGTGGTGGATGATCTCAACCTGCCCTTATATGACGTTTTGACGGCAGCCCTGGAAGAAGCCGACCGCTGCAAGCTCAGCTCTGTGACCGTACCAGCCATGCGCATGGGGGTGTTGAGGAAGGC
>JBJHCR010000047.1:11481-27628 GCA_050486105.1 Vulcanimicrobiota bacterium | reverse complement strand
GAACTTGAGAGTGTTCTTTGTGGACGGAATTGCCACCAATTCTTTCCAGCAAGAGTTTGGAAGCACTTTTGTTGGAGTGATCGCTGGGGCAAAACTGAGGGTCAATATCACTCCTGGCAGTCACTTTTTTGGTGCTGTGATCTGTGATTATTTCTCTACTATGGACAACTCCAGGATTTCTTATGATGAGACTCTCTTGGGTCGTGCGCTGGAAGGCGAAACACATTGGGTTCTAGTCAATCAAGGTGCCGATTGATTTTCTCTAGGGTTCTCTTTGCGATGAAGGGGTTTTCGCTCTTGGAGGTGGTGATTGGCACGGTTCTCTTCACCATAGTCTTTTCAGGTTTTGCTGCTTCAGCGTTGATCCAAGAAAGAGCATTTAAGAAGTATAGAGACCACAACCTCTTGCGGTACTTGGCTGAGAGCGAATTGGAGGCGACCTTGTCCAAAGGGTTTGACGGTTTAATGAGCTATGCTGGGACAACTCCGAAGACTCTTCAAATTGAACGAAAGAGTGATGGCGTCTCTACTTTTCAGAGTTTTCAAGTCTTAGTTCAGATTGAAAACAAGACCGAACTTTCGGCTGACCTGATCGTCAAGGCAGAGACCTTGACCGAACCCCCAAATCGCTTCGAACTTCGAACGGTGGCCTTCAAAACTTTATGATTCCAACTTGTCTCACCGTCTCTCGGACCAAGACGACGGGGTTTTCTTTGGTAGAAGCTCTTATCTGTTCAGCCATCATGATGATGCTCATGGGGGCTATCCTGGCAGCTTTGGTCGCAAGCCGAGAGCGAGGGGAGAGAAACAGTGCTCTCATCCTCATGGAAGAAGAGGCTCTCAATGCCTTGTCACTTATGGTCTCCGACTTGGCAGAAACCCACGTTCGCTCGGTCTGGACACCGGACGAGCACTTGCTGGTTTTTCCACTCCCCCGTGACCTAGGTTGGAATTTCCTGGTCGAACCCGACGGCTCCCTTCGTTGGAGCGTGCTACTTGCATATCGAGGTGTCGATCGCGACGGGACTCCCTACCTCTTGAGGCAGATGGTGGATGTTGCGGATTCGGTGCAAGACCCCATCTTTCCTGAAGACTTAAGTCCCCTTCCAGATCAGGCGTTTTTGAACGGCTCCACTACAAATCGGAAGCTGATGGCTCGAGGCTTCCAATCTTTGCAGGTTGCTCGGGAGGATGACTTGATCAGACTGAGACTGGAAGTCGAGACATCTCACAAAGAACGGCGATTCGGTCTGGTCTTGAGCAGCGCGGTCATGCCACGGAATTGAGGTTTTGACTTTGGCCAGTTTAGCCAGGGAATCGGACTTCTGCCTTGCGAAGCCCAAGAAGGTGGAAGAGCCTGCAATAATCTTCGAGGATCAAAATCTGTTGGTGGTTTCTAAACCTTTTGGTATGCCAAGCCAAGCCGACAGTTCTCAGGACTTGGCCCTGGTCGAGTGGGCCGGAAGGCGGGTGGGAAAGCCGGTGCACTTGCTTCATCGTCTGGACCGTCCCACCGGGGGCCTGGTGCTTCTCTCCAAATCTCTTCAGGCCACCCGCGAACTTTCACGGCAGTTCGAACACAGGGAAATCGAGAAGGTCTATCTGGCGGTAACCGATTCTGCGGTGAATTTTGACCAACTAGAACTCGAGCACTTCATTGGCAAGCTTCCCGGCAAAAACTTTGTTAGGGCTTACACCAAGCCCGTGCGCCACGCCAAATCCGCAAAGCTGAAAGCTCGGCTTCGGCAAAGGGCGGGGGGTCTCACTCTGTTAGAGGTGCGCCCTCTCACCGGAAGGCGCCACCAGATTCGGGCCCAACTGAGGGAACAGAAGATCGCTCTTTTGGGTGACTTCAAATATGGCAAGAAGGGAAGCGAGTTGCCCTATCCCGGCATCGCCTTGTGGGCTTATAAGTTGGCCTTCTGCTTTCCCGCCGAAAGCCGGAGAACCCTCACCGCTCCTCCACCGAACTTCTATCCTTGGAGCGAATTTGGAGAATTCTGAGGTTCGGCTTTCAAGTTCAACGTTCGCTCCAGCCTTCCGGCTCGGTCGTGGCGGATGGTGAGACGGATCTGTCCTCCTTGGGGGGCGCAGACCACCCACAGCAGGCGGACTCGGTCCTCAGACCAGTCGGCGGGTTTGAAAACCGGGCTGAGGGCTTTGTAGGCCATCCCTTCCAACTGTCCGGCTTCGGTGCGAAGCTGTCCGGTCACCAGGGTGCAGCCCTCGGGCAGGTCTAATTCGGCCACCAGGTCACGGCAGCACTTGCGCTCCAGAGCTTTCTTGGTAACATAGGTGGGCAGCCAACCCTGATTCTCCACCACCACCTCCAGTTGGAAGCAATCGTCCCCTAAGGGCCTCACCTGCTCTTTGAGCAGACCCAGCAGCGGAGTGGATTGAGCCTGCCAAAGAACCCAGGCCGGGAAGGCGGCGATCTCTTTTTCCAGCAAGTGAGGCGGGGGGTTGCGGAAGGCGTAAGAGAAGTCCCAGCCTCCCAACTCCACCGGCCCGAAATCAGGATGTTCAAAGGGGTACCAAGAAACATAGCCTCGGCCATCGAGTTTTTCGTCGGACCATCGAAGCAAGGCCAGGTCCTCTTCCAGGGGGTGCTCTCGAGCCCAGTCGATGAAGCGATACTCCCCGGACTTTGTTCCCACCTCGAAGCCCTTTTTGACCCCGGCCTGTCGAAACGGAGACCAGATTTCCACCGTCCAGGCGAAGGCCCCAAAATGGTCGTAGACCCACTCGTCGAAGCCGCCGGTGATCACTTCTTTGGGGTGGTAGCGAAAATCGTGATAGATGGACAGAGCGGGATAGCCGGTGCACTCCTCCCCCTTCTTGCCGATCAGCTTAAACATGCGCAGGTCTTCGGTGGGGAAATGGTCGTCGGGGTCGGTGCTGTAAGGTCGAAGCAAGACTCCTGAGTAGGTGTGAAAAGTTAGAGCGTGACAAATGTTGGGATGTTCAGCGAAAAAAGAGACCAGGGCCCGCACTTCGGGCTCGGAAGCCGGGTATGGGCCGGCCCCCTGCTGTTCGGCTTCAGTGCGCCAGAAGGCTGGGAAATTGCGATTGAGATCCAAGCGGTTCTTGAAGGGGGCCTCCTTCAAAGTCACCCCATCCCAGCCTGGAAGCATGCGGCCTTCAGGCAGCAGTCGATAGAAAGGACCAGTCCGGTCTGCCGGATCTCTGAGCACTAACAGGCGGGGATCCTCGGGGCAGGGTTTCCAAGGACCGTTAGGATCGGGGACCCGCATGCTCAAGATTCGTCCGTCACCGTCGAGGTCTTCAACTTCCAGTCCCTCCACCGGGTCTTCGTCAAAGGGATACGGTCGCACCGAGGAGCGCAGATGCACCGGATCGTCGGCTAGGGCCAATTCGGCCCCGTCGGGGTTCACCCGGGGTACGACGTAAAAGGTGCGGGTGTCCACCATCTCGGTGACGGCTTCATCACTTCCGTACTGACCCAGAAGATAGTCCAGCATATAGAGACAAGCTGAAGAGGCGGAGACCTCGGTGGAATGGATGTTGCCGTCCATCCAGATGGCGGGTTTGTGCAGGTGAGGGCCGGTATTGCGGTTGGTGACCGTGGCCAACCAAATCTGCCGACCTTCGAAACTCTTTCCCAGGCTTTGTAAGGTCAGCAGTTCCGGAAAGGCTTCGGCTAACTGTTCTAGGAGGTCGGTAAGTTGGTCGTAGCGGTAGTAGGTATCGAAACGGAGATCACTGAGGACAGGCATGCAAACCTTTCAAGAATGGAAAATCCTTTGAGGCGGTGTTCTTGGGAAAACAGCCTCGATTTGGTGGGGTGGGCAGAATAGCTATGGCTCAAGACATGGGTGTCAAACTCTAGGGTCTGTTGACATTCAGCGTTTCAAGCTGCGCGAAGCAGATTTTTTCTCTCCGAAAGTGGTTTTTTGAGCCTAGTACCCGAGAGTACTTAAGCAAAAATGCGCTTTCGGAGAGGGAAAATAAGCGAGTGCAGCGCCGTGAAGGTTGAATGTCAACAGACCCTAGGGAGACAGCAGGTCTTGAACTTTGCTGGTGAGTGGGAGGTCGGTGACTGGGAATTGTCTGCTGATGACCGGCTCTTTCCCCGTCTGTTCGGCTAATAGGGAGCGGTTGAGGTCGCGCCAAGACTCTCCGGTTTTTGGGTGGCTGCCGTCGGGGTAGAGTTCGGCCAAGGGGCTGACCACAAAGAGTTCACTGCGGCATTGAGGGTGGGGCAGGCTGAGATCTTCGCAAACCAGATCTCCGTAGAGGATCAGATCGATGTCGATGTTGCGCGGCCCAAACTTGGGAGCGTTGCGGTCGCGGCCCATCTGGTCCTCGATTGAGCGCAGTATGGGGGGGATGTCTTCCGGAGGCAGATCGGTCTGCACTTCCAGCGAAATGTTGAAGAAATCGGGTTGGGCGGCCATGCCTACCGGAAGCGAGCGGTAGACCGAGGAGGCTCGTTTGAGTTCGAACTGCTCGGTTAGGTGGGCCAGGGCGGTGGCCAAGGATTCTTCACGGTCGATGTTGGTTCCCAGGTCAAAAACGGCAATGGGCATATCAGCCTCCTCAGGGAAATCGCACTTAAGGCAGTTCTCGCACCTTGGAGAGGTCTCCCTGGGATCCCTGCTCATTCGTCTTTGGATGGGAGCAGAATGTTCTTCCTCATGAGATCTCATCGCCGTCGAACTCAGGCCAGGGAAGGCGAGGGAATCCGAACCCGATTGAGAAGTGTCCTCTGCTAGGAGTTGCCTGATATGCTGAAGCTATTTGGGGCGAACGTCTGCCCCTTCGTTCACCGAGTTCGCCTGACCCTGGCGGAAAAAGACCTGGAGTACGAGTATGTGGCCATCGATCTGCGCAACAAACCAGACTGGTATCATAAGGTTCTCCCTTCTGGGAAGGTTCCGTATCTGGAGTCGGGTGCTCTGCGTCTATGGGAGTCGAATGTCATCTGCGATTACCTCGAGGAAGCCTATCCCGAACCGAGTCTTTACCCTTCTGATCCGGCATTGCGGGCCGTTGGGCGGTTATGGAGAGAACGTCTCGGCAGCGGACTGATCGCGAATTTTTACGGTTTGCTCAAGGCCCAGAATTCCGCGGACCAAGAGCGTTACCGAGAAGCCTTAATCGGAAATTTTGAAGAATTGGAGTCCGAAGCATTTCAAGATAAACAGGGAGGCGGATTGCTCGGCAGCCGGCTGTCGTTGGTCGATCTGGCCCTCTATCCTTGGTTTGAGCGCTGGACGGTTCTCGAACACTATCGGGATTTTCCCGTTCCCAAGAGATTTGAAAAGTTGAACTCTTGGCGCCGCTCCATGGCTGGTCGCCCCAGTGTAGCCGAAATGGTCGAATCCTCGGACTTCTACATCGAGCAGTACGCTCACTACGCTCGGGGGAACTAGGGTCGGTCGACAATTGCCGGGCGGCGAAAGTCACCCGCTTTTATGGGCAGGCGTTCGCGTACCCTGACCGAGCAAATGATTCAGCCTATGAAGGGCGAAGGGTGACGTATGGACACTCACGAGCAAGTCATCAGCCTTTTGGAAGTCGCCCAGCGAGTTTTAGTGTTCACCGGCGCAGGCTTGTCTACCGGTTCGGGCATTCCCGATTTTCGTGGACCCCAAGGGATCTGGAAAAAACGTCAGCCCGTTTACTATGATGAGTTCATGGCCGACGAGGCCAAGAGAGTGGAGCACTGGGACTATAAGTTGGAAGGTTACGACACCTTCTTGAAGGCCAAACCAAACGCCGCCCATCGGGCCTTGGTGAACCTTGAACGATTGGGGAAACTTGATGTTTTGGTCACTCAGAATATCGATGGACTTCACCATCGAGCTGGAAACAGCGAGGATCACATTCTTGAACTTCACGGAACCAACAGGCTGGTCGAATGTCAGAGTTGTGGTGAGCAGAGCGACCCGGAGCCTGCCTTCGCCGAGTTCAAAAAGACCAAGAGCTGCCCTCGCTGCCCTTGTGGTGGATTGCTGAAGACGGCCACCATTTCGTTTGGGCAAGCTATGCCGGAGAATTTGATGTGGCGCGCCTTCGCCGCTGCAGAGAGAGCCGATCTGGTGTTGGCCTTGGGCTCGACCCTCTCGGTGGAGCCGGCCGCCTCGGTGCCTCGCCGAGCCGCTGACCTTGGAGTTCCCTACGTGATCATCAACTCCGGAGAAACCGCCCACGATCGCTTGGCCACGGTGCGATTGTCTGGGGATCTCTGTCAGATCCTGCCGGCCATTGTTCAGGGTTTGGCTCAGAAGGTGAGGCCGTGACGGCTCCTCTTCCGGCGGGGATGTATGGGGGGATGCCGAAACCGTTTTCTCCGCTGGAGTCTCGGAACAGCGTTCAGCTTTGGGCGACTACACAGAATCAGGAGGAATCTTCTGAACCTCATGGGCAGGCAAACTCCCTCAGAATGGCTCGGGTTCCCCCTCAATGAGCTCGAAAGAAAGTGGTCACTTCCTGCCAGATTTGTTCTGAGTTGGAGCGAAAAAAACCGAAGTGTCCGATGGCTTTGAGACCATAGTCTGCGGGAACCAAGTGGTGCCGCTGAACTTTGGGATACCTACTCATCATGGCGTCCACCGAGCGCGAAGTTCCCCAGTGGTCGTCAGAAATACTGTAGGCCAGGATGGGGGCGCGCCAGTCTTGATAGCGATGCAACGGCAAACTGTAGTCTGAGAACAGATAATCCGGGTGTCTGCACCAGCGGGCCCACTGGATTGCGGCACCTTTTGGAATGTCACAGGCCTTGCTGAACCTACTCCACGGGAGATAGCCGAAGAGTCGGGATAGGATCGGAAGAGTGAAGGTCACGTGAAAGAGTACCATCGCCGGCTGCAGACCTCCCTGGAGTTTCCAGTATCCGCTTTGAGCCGAAACCGTAACCATGGCCGCGACCTTGTGCTCTGCTCCCAGGAGTCCGGCAAGTTGGCCTCCCAGGCTATGACCCAAGTGATAGATTCGACGAGGGGCTATAGCCGATCGAGCCCAACGAAAGACGGCCTCCATGTCCTGCAGGGCCCAATCGGAAACGGAAGCTTCGAATCCCCAAAGGCTTCCGTTTGCCGGGGCAGACTTCCCTACCCCACGAAAATCGTAGGTGAGGACGGTGAACCCTTCCTGCTGTAAGTGCCGGGCGAACCCCTCATAGAAGCGCTGAGGGGTCGCCATGGCGGGACTGAGGATCACCAACTCTTCCGAGGCAGGAAATAGGGTCACACCCAATGGGAAGCCATCCAGGGATGTCACGACTTCGACTTGTCGAGGAGAAGGTGGTCTAGACATCCGAGTCCTGCAAGCCCTAATTTCGTTCAGGTCGGGAATCTCGAGGGCCTTCGATCAAACCTCGATAGTCGTTGTACTGAGGATACCCTACTGCCACTCCGATGTCTTTGTGGAAGTGACCATCGCAGCCCAGAAAGTATCCCGGTTGATCCAACGTTTGCGGACCGTCTTCGTTCTCCGCCAGCCGGCGCTCGGGCAGCAACGCTCGGTAGGCTTTGGAATACGTGTCGTGACCTGCGCCTGGGCAGATGGGAATAGCATCGAGGTAAACGGGAACCAAAAGAGCGAGTTCCTCCGGATAGTGGTTGTCGTGGCCGGTAGTGTACAGGTCAAGGGCGGTGCCTAAGGTCTTTAGGTTGGATGTACAAATGGTGAGTTTTTCCTGTTTCCGTGCGGCCAGAAACCCTGGAACGAGCAGGGCGGCCAGGATTAGTACCCCGACAGTAAAGCAGACCACAGTGAAGATTCTTTCTAACGAAATCGTGTTTCCCGGTTTCTTGGCCATGATCTAGACCTCTCTCTGCCATCTGGGGGTTTTGTTCGCTAATCATTCCTGAAGTCCATTCCTTCGGAAGGGGAGCGCAGCGGATCTTGACCCTGGTTTCTGCTACACTTCTCGAATGAAACTTGGGAGCACTGAGCTGACAAGGGTTCTAGAAACTGCTGGGGATCTTGGTGCTATCGACCTGATCCTTGCCCGGATTGGTGGGAGGTCTGGTTCCTGTTTTCGAGGTACTGCAGATGACTCCGGCTGAGCAATTGTTCCTCTGAGAAGGGACATGGCACCACCTCACCAGGATTATGGAGGCGGGATCTGAGCGGGGAATACGGACTCTGGAACAGACTCTGCTCAAAGCGGTCAGTGCAGAACAGGTTTCCAAAGACCAAGCTCGTTTTCTGGCCAACGATCCTCAGGGTCTTCGGCTCTCCTTAGAAACGCACTAGGAGTCCTAGATCGCTTTTTCGAAGTGCCGCTTATGACTCGAGACCCATTCTTGCAAGCCGCTATCGATGAAGCTAAGAAGGGTGCCGCTGCAGGCGGCATTCCCATTGGCAGTGTATTGGTTAAAGATGGGGAGATCGTGGCCCGCGGTCACAACCAGCGAGTGCAGCTGGGCAACCCTATTCTGCACGCCGAGATCGACTGCCTACAGAATGGAGGACGCTTGGGGAGCTACAAAGGCACGGTGCTCTACTCCACCTTGATGCCCTGCTTTTTGTGTTCAGGCGCTGCAGTGCAGTTTGAAATCCCAAAGGTGGTTGTGGGGGAATCCACCACCTTCCCTGGTGGTCGAGAATTCATGGAGCAGCACGGGATTGAAGTCGTTTGTTACGAGGATGCCGAGTGCATCGCTATGATGGAGACCTTCATCTCTGAGAACCCGACCCTTTGGGCCGAAGACATCGGCGAACTTTAGCCCTCTAGCCTTCTTCCGGCTTAGGTGAATTCGCTTCGGCTTTCGCGCTTTCGTGAGCTGACTCAATTCGAGCTCTTAGGGAGGCCATCATGCTGTTGAAGGCCTCTTCGACGTCTTCGAGTTTGTCGGTGCTTCGAAACTTCAGCTTGGCATCGAGATCGCCCTCTTCGATCTGCTTCATCACGTTCCTGAGTTTCACGTGGACACCGGCGATGCGATGGGCAGCCAAGACGGCCACGCCACTTAGCCCTAAGGCCATGATTCCTGCGATAAAGGTGAGTCCCAGCACAGCAGTCCAGGAAAAATTGTCGAAGTCGCCCATCCCAAGAGTGATCGAATAATAGTGAAAGAGTAAGAGAAAATAGACCAGCAATACAAAGCCCAGCAATACAGCGAGCAGAGATCCCACATACTGAAAGTGATACTTAGAAGTCAGAGTGACATTCTTTAGGGAACGCTTGTTTGTTTGAGTCACGACCAGTTCAGCCTACCATCGAGTAGATGAAGGGCTCGGTCTACCCTTCTCTCTGGGAAACTTTAATACTGACCAAATCCTTCCTGCTGAGAGGGTCTTTCCGGAGTCTCGAGTTTTCGCCAGGTGCGGCCTAAAGATGAGGGCGCACTTCCTCGGCGAAGCGCTGGGCAGAGGGCCCAACGCCAATATCCGGAAAATAGATGATGGCGTAGTCGATGTCGGCCTCTTTGGCATAGGTCTTGAGCAGTTCGACCACCGCTTGGGGTTCTCGAGGACCGAGCATGGAGAGCAAACTTTGGATTTCCGCCCGGCTGCGACCTCGTCGGGAGAGCAATTCTTCCAATTGGCTGTCCTCTCCCATAAATAGGTTGAGGTTAGTGCTGCGGAGGATCTCTTTAGGGTCCCGACCGATGTTTTCGCAATGCTGGTCCAACACCCGGTTCTTATGCTGCACGGTTTCCAAGCCGCCACCATAGTTGGAATAGTTGGCGTAGCGAGCAACGGTCCTCAAGGTCAATTGCTCACCGCCGCCGGCAATCCACAAGGGTGGATGCGGCGTTTGCACCGGTTTGGGATGGTTGATGGCACCTTGGAGGTCCTCCCGTTGCCCTGAGTAGTCCTTCACCACACCCTGTCCGACCTGATAGTGCTGGCCGGAGAAGGCAAAGTAGTCTTCGGTCCACATGCCCCGGACGATCTGTATGGCTTCGTCGAGTTGACCGATGCGCACCGCCGGTCTCTCAAAAGGATAGCCGTAAGCCACCGTTTCGTGCTCGTACCAGCCCGCCCCCAAACCAAAGTCTAAGCGGCCGTTGGAAATGACGTCCACGTTGGCGGAGATCTTCGCCAATAGGGCGGGTGGGCGATAGATGTTGCAGCCACACATCTGGCCTATCCGAATCTTAGAGGTAACTGCGGCTAGGCCGGCAGACAGAGTCCAGGCTTCGAAGGTGGCTTCAGGTAAAGCTCTGGGCACCGTGTGAAAGTGGTCATACACCCATAGACTGTCGTATCCCAGGCGCTCCAACTCTTGGGCGGACTTCACCACCCGGAGCCATTGCTCGTGCCCGGCCGGAACCTCAACCAGATCCAGCCTCCAACCTTGCGGAACAAACGCACCAATCTTCATATCGGCGCCTTCGGGTCCAGGGTGGGAGGACCCTTTGAGCCAGATCCTCAGCTCTTTTGGCGGGCGATCTGTCCGAAGTTTACGGTGAACTTCTCTAGAGGGTATTCGAAGAGGCCGTCATCAGTTCCGTCCAGGGGCTTTCCCTCGCTGTCGGCAGGTTCAAGGCGACCCCAGGGGTTGCGCAAGGTGACGGTGCCGGTTTGCTGATTCACTCCCATCAAGGTGTAAGCGTGTCCAGGTACCAAATTCTCTTCGGTCAATCCTTCGAAGCGGGTCCAGGCCACTGCAATTCCGTTGGCTGCGAGTTCTCGTTGAGTTGTGCGCAGAAAAGCGGGCAGTTCTCCCTTTCTGTACCCCTTAGGGTTCTTGGGGATTTGGGTGGTGGTGGCCGGTCCGGCGGTCCAGGCACTGATGGCTTCCTCGGGATAGGTGGACATCTCAAAGGCGGCCAGGGGATTTCTTTGGGATTGGTGGGTTCCCCAGGCTTTCTCAAGCACCCCGATCCAGGCTCCGTTGTCCTCAGCTGTGGCAAAAAGGGCCTTTTCGGTATCGGTGAGAGGGCTCACGGTTATAGGTTTCGATAACCCAGGAAATTGCACTTGGAAGCTGCCATCCTCGAGTTCGGAGATCGCGTTCTTCACCCGATTGGGGTCGTTTAGGGCCTGGGCAAAAGTGGGGGCCAGAAAACCACAACTGGGGCCGGTTCCCTGTTTGGCTCGATGAGCGTTCGGCAGTCCTTGAGGAAACAGTTCCGATGCGGCGTGTCCCAGTTTGGCACTATACTTGACATAAAGGCTGTCAGCGATGGGTCGGTCCTCTTCGTCGGTGTAATCGTGGTAGAGGTCCCAAAGGCGATCGAGCGGTACCGGGGATTTCCGTTCCAGACCCCGGGACACACTGTCTTGCTCCAGCAGGGTATAAAGGGTGGCCAACGCCACGGCCTCCTCCCCCTTTATGTTCGGGTCGGCAACACCGTGGCGCACCTCTGACCAGCTGAGCTGTCCGTTGCCATCGCGGTCCCAGCGGTCAAAATTCTTCTTTAGTTCCTCGAGAACTCGACCTTCCGGGAGGAGCGAATCCGATGCGGGAGTGGTGTTCCGACCGGGAAGGTTTGGTGTATACCCAGGACTGATGCGCATGCTCAAAGTCTATCTTGCAGGGGGCTGTCAGGTGTTACAAACATGAAAACCAAATTCATTCCTCCAAAGCCAGCCGCAGAGAACCGCTCGTTTGGCCAATCGAGAGGGACGATCAACTCAAACGAATAGGACCCCCAAGTTGTTTAGTGTGGTCGCCTTGTCTCTGAAATACCTGGCAAAGCAAACTGGACGTCAGCCCTTCCTCGGACTATAATCTCTGACAAGGAGTTTTCGTGAAGACCAATCTTTTGTTGGGACAGCTGCGCACGCATTCCAGAAAGTTGGGGCCAGCTCACCCGGGGGAACTAGGCCAAGTTGCGGGCTTGAAACCCCAGACAGTCGTTTCGGGGGATGGAGAGCGTCAGTCTATCGACGGGGGGAATCCAACCTCATCTGAACTTTTCGAGCGTGGGCCAGCCTCGATCGAGAGTGACTCCCCATTGCACCAGACTGAGGGATATCGGCCGGTGCTCAGGCCAGTTGTTCTTTCTGAGGCTCAGCGAAAATCCAAAGTGCCAACAGAGGTGCTAGAACGAGCCCAGAGCAAGCTCGATGAAGGCGACCGAGGTGGAGCCTACCTAGAGCTCTACAAAGAGTTGGGCAACGACCAGATTCTGGTTCAGACCCAGATCACCACGTACACCGGGATCTGGGGGTCGGGCGCGCTCGCCGGCAACAGCGCTGCCCAGGACTCCGCCGGGCCTCAGCGCTACAACATTCCTCTTGACCAGTTCTCAACCGACATTGTGCAAGCCACTATCGATGGGATTCACAAGGACCTAGAAGAGGGCGGCACCGGTCGGCTGACCGATGCCCAGTTTCGAGCTATCGATCGCAAGGTCTGGAAAGATAAGGGCATGGGAGAACTCTTTCCAGGAAACGTACAATTCATTGATTTTTGGCAACAGGAAGCAGGCGATCGAGGAACAGCCTTTTTTTCCAAGGGCACGGCCAACATGATGGGGGTGGCTATGCGCAATGCCGTGCCCGACGTATCTGTCTTCGGCGTTCGCCCCAAGGGTCGAGCCGTAGAGAGACTGGTCGGCAAGCGACCCGCAGAGTTTGCCGACGATCCCAACTACGCAATTTTCGGGGGAATCGATGACCGCTTTGTTACGGTGTTGGATAAGCGTACAGGTTTTGTTGAGGCCTTTTACGATCGGAAACCGAACATGGCCGGCATCCCCATGCCTCAGCTTCCGAACAAGAAACTCGACCCCAATTCTCCGGTGTTTACTCAGCGTATTAGGCTATACGATAAGCTGGGAGCGAACCAAAGTGGTCGAGCCCAGGTGGTCCGGGGAGAAAGTAATCCTGCCGCCAACTCTGAGGTGGGCTGGCTCTTGGCTTGAGGTGACCTCGGCCTACCTTGGCTGTGACGCCCTGGGTGAAAGGGAGAGGCAGTCCGCTCTCATCGCCACCCCTGAACTGCTGCTCATTGACCTTGAGAAGAGCACTCAAGCCTGGCTGCACCCGGAGCGTCTGGCTGGAGAGGACTACGGTGCCCACCCGGGCCCAAGCGGCAGAAGCTGAACTGGCCCTTGTGCGGGGGGGAGACTCTCAGCTCAAGCTCCCCTGTTTGACCTCCTGTGTTTGAATGTTCACAAACCGTTCACAACTAGGAATTCAACTCCAGGGCCTTTCCACAGACTCAAGCTAAAGTGAGCCTGTCGGTAGGGGTTGAAGGAGAGCGATAACTGTGAGCAGAGTGGACAAAATCAGGGGCCTTGGTAGTAGGATCAAGAATCGAGCTCAGGAATCCCTCAGCAGCGACAGGTTCAAATCCAAAGAAGCGCCGAAATCTAGCAATCTGAATTCCAGGCCTTCCCGACCGACACCTCAAGCCGATCGAATGGCGGTCTCTCGGGAGGCTCGTTCAAGCCAGGCCTCAGATGAAGCCGAAGACGGCATCAGAGATCGCTTCAAGGGTTTCGTTGAGGGAGTACAGGGAGCTGCTGGAGGGGTCAAGGACTTCTTCTTCAACCGGGGAGACTCCACTCGCCGCGCCGAGGAAAAAGATCCCGATGCCACCATCGCAGTATTCGACAGCTTCAACGCCAAGCCGGATGAAGAAAACAGTCACGGCGAGTTGGTCGAAGGAGTGATCCAGGCTGAGGGGTTTGAGGATGAAGACGTTCAGCGCTACCAGATCAATGGGGGCGGTAGTCTTTCTGACCTTCGCAGAGACCTTGAGAATGGCAAGAACGAGGGATTGGATTCCTACATCGAGGATCGCTTTACCGGCCTATTGGACAATACCACCGGCGGTCTAGAAGAGATTCTTGACGATAAGGACTCGAAGATCACTGTCGTCAACCAGTCTCAGAGCGTGGCCGAAGCTCGAGTGGCTCGAGACCTGTGGGATGAAGCAAAGGAAGACGAAGAGTTTCGGAACAATTTGGCCCAAACCCTAGAACTCCCTGAAGGAGCAAGCGATCGGGAATTCGTCCAGGCACTCGTGGACCATATCGGTGATGTGGCCGGATCTAGTGATAGGATTGCTGAGTCAAAGGAGCGTTACGACGAAGTCTCCCGCAAGGCCAGCGAAGCTGGTTTGGCCCACGTTGTCACTTCAGGCAACTTGGGGAGCTTTGCTTCCGAACTCGAAGACTTGGGAGTGGAGACTGACCAGCAGTTTTTTCGGAGCGCTCTAGCCAACGACTACAAGACCGTGGTGGGAGCGGTCGACAATCGCAACGGGAGCGCGACTTTCAACTCTCCCAATGCAGGGGCAGAGATCTCGGCACCCGGGGTGAATCTGGAAATCACCACTCAGGAGGGTAACACCGAGAGAAAGAATGGCACCTCTTTCGCTGCTCCTCAGGTAGCTGCCCTCATCGCTCAGATTAAGGCTGCTAATCCCAACCTCAGCCCTCAAGAAATCGAAGATTTGATCATCTCCGAAGCCGGAAGAAGTCGAGGTCCGAGGGATGAGGTTGGAGCCGGAGTGATTCAACCCGAGGAAGTGCTGGAGTTGGCTGCGTAAACTTGAAAAGCCTCGACTTCCCTGTCGAGAATAGTGTCTACGCAGTCGGTAGCCTCGTTCCGGCTCTTGTTCTCGCTCTCTTCCGAAGCACGTGTACCTTCGATTTTCTCTACTTAGCAAACCAAGGCCGATATTTCGTTCCACATTGGTGAAGGCCTGAGGCCTTCGAGGGCTACAACCTCGAGGGAGCTGTTGGCCTTCTAGGGATCTCCCGATAGCTAGAGAAAACCGAAACTTGTCATGACAGACCCAGCGAAACTAGACGCCTACTTGGATGCCCAACGTACTTACGGCGAAGTCGAGTCGGAAGAGCGAGCCTTCACCCTATCCCGTAAGCATGCCCTAAGCAAGATGGCCCTGTTCCGCGATCCTTTCGACCACGCCTGGGTGGTCCGTCTGATCCAGACCGCTGTCGCCTTAGACCCCCGTCAGCCCGTTCGAGTCAGACTAGGTAGGTCGGAAATTCAAGTGCTCTTCGAAGGTCGTGATCTAGATTTGGATATGGTCGAAAGGAGCTTTTTTGACCCCGAACCCTCGTCGGAGCCCGGGTTGATTCCCCTCTTGGACGGACTCTGGTCGGTGGGGGCGAAAGATGGGTGGAGTTTTGAAGTCCAGGCTCAAGGCAGCGAATTCCACTTGCGGTGGGAGAACAATGATCTGTGCCGCAAGATCGGACCAGGATCCTTAGGAGCCTCCGGCTTGATCATCAAGTTCGCTAAAGACTCAAGGATTGGTGCGAACTGGGTGGGAACAGCGGTGGCCAACTCCGGTCAAAATATCGATCTTGCAAGGGTCTTGGCAGAGCGCTGCTATCCGTGCCCCGCTCCTCTTTTTGTGGATGGTCGTCGCCTCGATTCCCTCTTGAATTGTCCGAGGCACGGCTGGGGATTTTTTGCCGTTCCCATTGGGATTCGGGCGACCGAGCCAGAGCTTCCAAAGTTTGCCTTGTCTGCTTCCACCCTCGAACTCACTCCATTTCAAGCCCCTATCAGCACGGCCAGGAGGCAGAAGGGGCTTGTTGACTGCTGGGAAGCAGAGGTGGCCAGACTCGTGTTTCCAAAGCTGACTCTGCCGTCTGAGTCGAGTCTCGTCTTCTTGCTCTCCATCGGGAAGGCTCCAGCCTATAATCGGGGGTCCAAGCGAGCTCCCAGGGGCGAGAGTTGGAGAACGGTTGTCCATCCCTCTAAGCTCACTTGGATCAAGGACGGGACCGTTCTTTGCGAGGAACCTTTCGGGCACCGAGAATTGGCTTGCTCGGTGGCCGTTTTTCTGAGTGCGGACGGCCTGCAGACCGACCTCACGGGCTTTTCTTTGGTCGAATCCGAGGCCAAGAGAGAGCGGGTTAAGCTCGCCGCTCAACACCTGTCCGAGTGTTTGGCTACCGAATCGCTAACCGATTATTTTCAGGAGCTGGAGCTCTATCATCACAGGCGTAAGAAACGACGAGGCTTGGTTGGCAAGACCCTTGGTGGGGTGGGAGCGGCGACAGTATTCCTCAGTCCAGTCCTAGGTATGGTTGTCCTGGCCAGTGGTGCCATTGTTCATCTGACGGGCTCTAATCCCCACACCGAGCGAGAAGAGTGGCTCAGAAGGGCCCTGGAAGAGCAGACAACGGAACTCTTGTTGTTCTCGGCGGCTCTCTGAACAAAGTCGGCAAGCGACTTTGAGAACCACCATTCAGGTGAACTCGCTCTTGATTTCGACCTCGATGTCGAGAAC
>JBJHCR010000047.1:10640-11471 GCA_050486105.1 Vulcanimicrobiota bacterium | reverse complement strand
TCTGCCACGCGCTGGGCTTCCTTAACGGCCTCCTCCCTGCTTTTGGGCCTTGGAAGGTCGAAGAGGTGAGTGCCATCTGAGGAACGGATGGTGAGCATCCAGTCCAGGCTTCTTTGTCCTGAGGAGCCCATGCTGGTCGAACCCTCGAAAACCCGAACTTGGGCATCGTGAGGAATGATCACTTCTTGCACTTTGTGCTGTCCTAGAGACCGAACTTGATCGAGGCTTGCGATCCGACTTCGATCAATGTAGGTAACTTGCTTGATGATGGGGTTAATGGCCCAGTAGCCAAGATACCAAGTGAACCAAATGGCCGGCAATCCAATCACGACGCCGAAAAAGATACTAGCGCCGGTCGGCTCGGTGATGGACTGATAGAGAGCTCCGATCCCCCCAAGGGAGAAGGGTGCACTGAACATCAAACCGAACAGGGCGCACCCAAGTTGGCCGCCTCGACTTTGTTCCTCTACAACTTCGTACTTGTCCGGATCAACGTTCTTGATGGGGTCCTCTCTCATAGGCTTTCCACTGAGTTCCTCCACAACTTCATCTTTGTCTGAAGTTTGGGACCAGGATGCTCGGCCCGGCGACTGAAGAGTCGAGACGACTTCTGGGGAGGATCCCTGAGTTTCCGTCTTTTGCTCGCAATAGGGCACCAATTCTTCTTCGGATGGCTTCTTTTTAAGAAGAGTCTCGAGTGGGACTTGTTTCGCGATTTGGTCGTGAAGTTTGCTCCGATACTTGAAAGTTGGCACTCCGTTTTGTTTTTCTACGGCAAGCCGACTCTCTTCTTGCGGTTCCATCAGTGGCAGGTCCAGGACCTGAGCCAGC
>JBJHCR010000047.1:0-10630 GCA_050486105.1 Vulcanimicrobiota bacterium | reverse complement strand
AGCTTCTCGGCTACCTCACACACGGTTTCAAACTTCCGAGAAAGACTGGGAAAAACACTATGGTTGGCACCGTCCTTGGAAAGGATGGCAATTCCATGCTCCCACCAGGTGGTGGTGGTGTTGTTGGACTTTCGAGAGTGCAAATGTCCACTCACTGCTAGGGTGAGAAGATCGTCAAAGGGGACAGTTTTCAAGGTGTAGCAAAGTCCGAGAAAAGTTCTTTGAAACCTCAGGCAGCGATTTTCAAAGTCGATCATCCAAAACTCATTGAAGACGTTCATGACCAACAGTACAGCGAAGAGGGCCAAGGCGATTCCCAAATGGTTCACCTTCGGTTCAGTGGACTCGGTAGCAATGTAGAAAAAGCCAAAACCCATGATCAAGAGCACTGACCATGTCCTAATGGACTTGTCCCGCGTGGTTACCGGATCCAAGTACAGGGGGCTTTTTCGAGCTTGACTGTCGAGTCTTTCAAGTGCGGTCAAGATTCTGGCTGGGGTCTTAAGCATATCCATGGTGAGCCTCCTCGGCACTCAAGCTACTTGAGGTGGTAGTTCCTATTGGGAACTTTCACCTCGTCACGTTCTTCTATATGCAGGTCCTGGGGCCTCCTGCCCGGTGGAATCACGGGCAACCTGATCTCTATGCGGGTTACGCTCCTCGGGAGACCGAAGTTCTCCTTGGCGATCAATCCCACATCAACTCAGAACTCGCTCTTCACTCTCCGACCTCCGCTCGGAGGATGCGCAATCTCCTGGGTGAGGGCATGCGGCAGGCTGGAGTTGTGACCGCTCGAGGTTTGCATTGTTTGCGGGACTTGGTGCAACACCTGGCCACCCAGTTGGCCCAGCGTCTGGCCAAGGTTGCGGAAGTCGAAATAGACCTGGATGGGGTGCAGACTAATCTGGTGGTGTTCCGACAGCGACGAATGCCAAACAGGCCATTTCTCGACAGGATGCGGACGACTTAGCGCACAGAAGTATAGGTTCAGGCGTCAAGACCTCCGGCCCTACGAGAGGATAAGCTCGAGTTGGGCACCGCAGCCAGGGCAGGTTCGGGCATCGGATGGCGTCTTTGGGGCCCCGGATTCGGGAAAGTGTGAGTCGCAATGGCGACAGACCCAGGCTTTGACCGAAAAGGCCGGAAAGAGATAGAGCGGCTCGTCGTCAAGATCGCACAACCAGTGGCAATGACCTCGGGTTAGCAGACGCTGAAAACTGGCCACGCCTTCTTCTGCGTTGCACAATTCTGCCATAAGTAAGTCAGGCAAGCCCACCAAGCCTTGGAAGCGGGCCGCCAAGGCCAGGACCCCTCGATCGAGTTTCTGCTCGAACTCCTGCCGGCGATAAAGCCGGTAGGACCCTACAAAGCGGGCCGCCTGGACCAGAGCTTCCACCACTCCGCCTAGATGGACTTGCACCTTGACATTCGATTTCTGAGGCTTAACGGGTTGGGGTTTGCTGTCTTCTTCAGCGGACTCTTGAGGTCTCTTTTTCAATGCCTGAGCAAGGTTCTTGGGGGTGAACCCCACGGCTTTCTTGTCGAACTTTCCCATCTCCACAATCCTCCACCTCACTATTATACGCTTTCGGAGGTGAAAGATCTGTAAAGTCTTGCACATAGTACTCGGCCTGAAACGAGAGGACCAACCCCAATTCTTAGGCTCGACAGAGCGCTAAGTTTCTTTAAGAATGAACCCACTTTTCTAAACAGGTCCTACGGGGATCGGATCGAATTCAGGTCGATGCGAAATAGAATACTTGTCTTAGTTTTTTTGTGCCTTGTTTTCTTCACCGGATGCAGTCAAGAGAGTGGTCCGGCCTCAGACCCCGCCGATAGGTCCAAAATTGAAGCCTCCTCCGAGGAAACACCAGCCTCCCCCACCGATGATGAAGAGCCGAGCGAAGAAGTCTCGGAGGCGGCCTTGCCGGATCCGGAAACCGATTTGTTTTCCCAAGAGGAGCGAGAGGTGATCATGAACGAGAATTTGGACGTTGCCTTGAATACCGAAGGGCAGGAACTGCCGTTTAATACCTTCCTGGCCATCGTGACTCCGGATGTTCCCCAAGAGCGAGGGGCTATAGAGGAACACAAATGGAGAGCCGTCTCTCTGCAGCGAGCCAAGGAGGGAAAGCTTAGACTGATGGCTCCGGGGCAGCCTGGCAGCTATGAACTACGGCTTTATACCGGAGGAAACGACGGAGAGGTCCTCGGCGTGCTGTCTTTTCGGGTTAAGGGTTATGACCGGACCAAGGTATCTATTATCCCTGATGGTTATCGTTACCCTCTGGGCCAGGATATCGGAGTTCGCTTCGAAGCTCCCCCTGAGTTTGCCCAGAAAGCTTGGATAGGCCTTATCCCTGACCAGGTAAAGGACGAGTCCTCAGAAGAGAATATGAAGCAAGCCGCTCGCTGGTCTCACATCAATGGACGGGATAAGGGCGAAATCAAGCTCATGGCCCCCGAGCAGCCCGGCAGCTATGATGTCCGAATTTTCGACAGCCAAGACGGGGGCCGGATGGTCAAGTCGATCAACATTAAGGTCGAGGTCGACGGTGAAGGTGGGGCTGAAAGCGACCCGGGCTAAGGCGGCTTTTTGAGTTACCGCCTGAAGGTGTCGTTCAGACTCTTGACCACCTGCTGAATGGCCTCCTCTGGGGTGACGGTGTAGGTGATGTCTTCATAACTTTCTCTTTTGTCGAGAGCGTGCCCGGCTCGAGGGAAGTAATGGAAGGCTTTGTTGTTCTTTTTCCAGGTCTGGCGTTCGGCGATTTCTACCGCCCGGGTGTGATAGGCGGGAGTCTGGTTGTCCCACTCTCCAGAAAAAAAGATCAACGGGATCTCAAGCTTTTCGAGCACGCTTCGAGTTGAAGGGTGCTGCAATTCCGCTATCAGGTAGGAGGCAGGGAAAAGCTCTGGGAGCACCAGCAAGTTGCTGGCTTGCCCGGCATAGAATTCAGAAAGCGAGATCTCGCCGTCGCCATCCAAATCGAAAACCTCCAGTTGAGCCCTAAGAACGGAGGCAAGGGGTTTGTCGGAGTGCAGTTCTTCAGAACTCAAGACTCCATTTCGATCCTGATCCAGACCCTCGAAGAAGCCTCTACTGCGATGGACATACTGCTCCATCAATTGTACTGGGATGGTGGTGAAGTAGAAACCGATCAGGCCCACTCCGGCGATGTCGGGATCGTCGTGAGCTACCTGGAGGGCGAAATATGAGCCCTCGCTGTGGCCCAAGAGGTAAACCGGGAGCCCCGGGAATTCCCGACGAGCGGTCGATACTGCGCTCTGAGCGTCTTTGAGGAGCACACCGTACGGGTCGGCTACCGAGTCACGAAAAACGGCCGTCTTGGTGAATTCGGGATCTTCGGATAACCTCTGAGACAACACCCAGGCTCTTTTATCAAAACGCAGGGTCGCAAAACCTTGCCGAGCCAACTCCTGTCCTAGCCTCAAGAACAGCGGATTGGGCTTCTGATCCTTGGTGACCACCCCGAGGTCCTGATCTCGAGAATGAGAGCCGGAGCCGTGAAGAAGCACGATCACTCGTTCCGGAGACCCCGGAGGTAGATCGCAAATGGCCGGAAGAATCAAGCCGTCGAAGGCGGTCACCTGAGTTTGCCTTGGTTCGGGGAGGTCGGCCCAAAGTGGTAGGGACAGGCATAGGGCGAGAACTAGAAGGGTGATGGATCTGGCTTTGCTCATAAGGTGGAGCTCCTGATTGAAATGATGTATGGGAGTTACGACAAGGCGCATGGGCTCCCTTTACTCGGTGTTGACTCGTCCAGACCTCATTGAGGTGGGTTCTGCTCGGGCAGGAGGGTCCACCGTGGGAGCCAAATCTCGAGGCGTGATCGACCTTCGCTCCGATACCGTGACCAAGCCGACTCAAGCTATGCTCGAGGCTATGGTTAGCGCCCCCCTCGGCGACGATGTTTATGGGGAGGACCCCACGGTCAACGAGCTCGAGCGACTCGGAGCTGAGCGCCTGGGGAAGGAGGCTGCACTTTTTGTGCCCAGCGGAACCATGGGCAACCTGATCTCCGTGCTGGTCCACGCTCCCCGGGGGACCGAGGTCATCCTGGGTGATCAATCCCACATCTACCACTACGAGCAGGGCGGAGCCTCTGCCGTGGGAAGTCTGGTGTTTCACCCGGTGCCCACCCAAGCCGACGGGACCATGGAGCTTGAAGACTTGCGGCGAGCACTCCGCAGCCGCAACGACGATCACTCCGCTTGGCCCGGGGTCATGTGCCTGGAGAACACCCACAATCGCTGTGGGGGGACGGTGCTCGATCTGCCCTATCTGGAGGCCGTTGGGGAGTTGGCTCGGGAAGCGCGAGTTCCGCTTCATCTGGATGGGGCCAGGCTGGCCAACGCATCAGTGGCCTTAGGCCGGAGCATGGCCGCCTTGGCCGCCCCCTTCGACTCGGTGCAGTTGGACCTGTCCAAGGGTTTGGGAGCTCCGGTGGGAGGTTTAGTGGCCGGCTCCAGACCATTCGTGACATCCGCTCGGAGGATGCGCAAGCTTTTGGGTGGGGGCATGCGGCAAGCGGGAATTCTGGCCGCCGCAGGACTGCTTTGTTTGCGGGAAATGGTGCAGCGTCTAGCAGAGGATCATCGCATAGCCACCCAGTTGGCCCAGGGTCTAGCCAAGATCTCGGAAGTCGAGATCGACCTGGATGGGGTGCAAACTAATCTGGTGGTGTTCCGACAGCGACGGATGGCAAACGGCCAATTTCTAGACAGCATGCGGAACAACGGTGTCCTCCTGGGTGAGATCGGACATGGCAAGCTGCGTATGGTGACTCATTTTGGAGTGTCCGAGGCGGACGTTGATGTTGCTCTCAATGCGGTCCGGGAAGTGATGAGCTGAAGACTTAGGCTTTCGTCTCGACCACCACTTCGATGTTCAGCAGATCTGCTATCTGTCTGGCTACCTGGGCCGCTTCTTCCCGACTCTTGGGCTGGGGAAGTTCGAAAATACTTTGGTCTCTATTCGACGACCCAATGAAGAGTCTCCACCTGGAGGGCTTTTCAGAGGAATTTGTGGTAGCAGAGCCCTCCAAAACATAAACCTTGGCGTTTAGGGGGATCGGCACTTCTAGAAGCCTTTTTTGTCCGCGGACGCGGAATTGGTCGACGGTGACAATCCGACTTCGGTCTAGGTAGATCACTTGCTTGGTGATCGGGTTGAGAGCCTGCCAGAGAAACATCACTAAGAGATAGAACGGTAGGGCATTGATCAGCACCGCGTAGAAGTAGCTAGAGAAGGTGCCAACCATAGTTGCCTCATAGAGAACGGTGCCGGTCACTACAGCAAACGGCAGAATGAAGGCGCAGCAAACCACTGATTTCACCTGGTGGGACGTGAAGCACTCCTCCTGAATAAATTCATACTTAGCTGCCACTTCCGGCGCGGGACTACTGTTCTGGTGATCTTCCAAGAGGGTTCCTTCCGGGCGTTCAGTCTACTGGAAAAGTCTTGTCCGATCAAGAAATGATTTGGTGCTTGTGTTGCTTATGGGCATGTTCTTAGATTCTCAATTCCTTTCGAGTACCGGAAACACTAGGAGTTCCTCTTTGCTTCTAAGAAGTCGGGACTCATGACTGAAGCAGCGGATCTCCAAGCGTTTTTGGATGCTCAGCGAGTAACCGGAGAGGTGCAGTCCGAGCGACAAGCTTTCACCCTGGCACGAGAGCACGCCTTGAGGAAGCTGGCCCAGTTCCGTGACCCTTTTGAGCATGCCTGGATAGTGCGAGCAGTTCAGGCAGGGGTGGCCCTCGACCCTTACTGTCCCATCAGAGTTCGGCTGGGGCAAGCAGGAGTTCATGTCGGCTACGAGCAGCGAGCCATTGATCTAAAGCAAGTTGAGCAGAGCTTTTGTGACCCTGAGTCGAGAACAGAGCCAGCCTTGCAGCATCTCTCGAGTGCCCTATGGTCGGTGGCCTCCAAAGTGGGATGGACTTTTGAACTCCGAGCTCAAGGTTCCTCGAAGACACTGGTTTGGTCGAATAACGATCTGCGTCTGCAGTCGCTCTCTGAGCACTCAGAGGTTTCTGGGTTGCTCATCAACCGTGCTGATTCGTCATCGGGGGGGCTGGGATGGGTGGGAAGGACCATGGCTAATTCCCGTTTCAGTCTGGAGGTCGTCGATATCCTAGCGGAGCGTTGTTATCCTAGTCCTGCACCGCTGGTTGTGGATGGGCGTCGTCTGGATTCCCTGTTGAATTGTCCCGGGCACGGTTGGGGATTCTTCGCGGTCCCCATCTGGATCCAGGCCCTGACCCAAGGCAGACCAAAGTTGGCCCTTTCCCCCACATCCTTGGCGCTGACCCCGTTCCAATCCCCTTCAACTTCGGCCAAGAATCAATCTCAACTTGCCCTATGCTGGGAGGCGCAGTTCGCCAAAGAGTTGTTGCCGAAGTTGTCCCTGCCATCGGAGGCCGGCCTGGCTTTTGTGCTCGGGGTGGGAAAAGCTCCCACTTATAACGTTGGTTCCGAACAGGCCCCTCGAGGCCAATACTGGAGAACCACAGGTCAAAAGTCTCGGCTCCATTGGGTTCTCGACGGAGCCGTAGTGTGCAAAGAACCACTCAGCACCCTGGACCTGGGGTGCTCTGTGGCGGTGTTTTTGAGTGCAGAGGGCTTGCAAACCGATCTCTCGGGTTTTGCTTTGGTCGAGTCCGAAGCGAAACGAGAGCGGATCAAGAGTGCAGTGCGGCAAGTGGCTGAGCAGTTGAGCCCTGAATTCATGACGCAACTTTTTCAGGAATTGGGTGCGTTTCACCACAGAAAGGAAACCCGTCGAAAAAACATCGCCCGAGGCATCGGTGGGGTGGGCCTAGGCTTGGTCTTTCTCAATCCGGTTTTGGGATTGGGAGCCATGGCGGCTGGAGGCATTTTGTCTTTGGTGAAGGACGACGGGGAACATTCAGGCAGATTGGACTGGCTCCAGGAGGGTCTGTTGTCCCAGAAAAAAGAGCTTATGATGGTGCTGAGGGATCTGGGGTAGAGGGCTGGTTGCCTCCCTAGCACGATTCAGGTTGGAAGATTTTCGAACTCGACTTCGATGTCGAGAACTCCGGCTATATGCTGAGCTTCTCTCACGGCTTGCTCCCGGGTCTTGGGGTTTCGGAATCGGAAGAGTTCGTAGCCGTCAGGGGCACCAATGGTGAGTCTCCAAGTCAGGGGACGCCCTCCCCATCAAGAAACGGTCAAAGTGAGTGGGCGGTAACAAACGATCAAGCCCAACTTTCCGGGCCGAGCTGCTCGGGGAGCAAAACTCTAGGGAGCCTTTCGGCTCTCGATTCACAACGGGCAGAAGGAAGCCGACGCGTGAACACAAACTTTTGGGGTTCAAGAACAGGCCAAAATCTCTTAGGGACACAAGGATGACCGTCTTCGACTTCCAACCCATCAGGGCGTTTGCCTCGCCAATAGGGGCTACCGGCTCTCCCCTTTGCGGAAACGCAGTTGATACCGCCCAAAGCCTGGCGAATCGACCACCTACTCGCCACGGCGAGCCTGCCACGGGCGGGGCAACCAACGAGATATGGCCGCCACGGGAATGGTCACGCCAACTTCGAAAGTGGGTACGGGAAATTCGCCCTAGACGGTCTTGGAGCGCCATGCTGCTCATTCTTTTGGCTTGGTGCCTCCCGGCCACGGCCCAACCCCACATCACCCCTCAGAAGCTTGCCACAGCCGATCCGGCCGCCATTCTTCCCGGTCAGGTCAAGCTAACTTACCTCTATACCGACGTGAACGGAGAGGTCAAGTTCGACTCCCAAGGACGCGCCAGCCTGCGCACCGGCGACCACTCGGATCTCCACACCTTCAAGGTGACCGTAGGATTGGTGGAAGACGTCGACCTGTCCATCTCCACCAGCGAATCCTCGGTCAGCAAGGGCTCTTTTGCCCATCCTCAACACTTTGCAGGCCCTGGTGACGTGCAACTGGCCTTGCGCTGGCGTTTTCTGAACGAGCCGGACCTGCAACTGGCGGTGGTGGGCGGCCCGACCTTTGACACCGGGGCGCCCGCAGAAAACCTCGGCCAGGGGTTCAACTCCTGGAGGCAGGCGCTGGTGGTGAAGAAGGATTGGGATCACCTGACCCTCGCCGGCGAAGTCTTCTACAGCTTTCCTCTTGAATCTTCGCCTCGGGGCACGCACAGCTTCGGCGCCAACGCGGCCTTGGGCTACCAAGTGTGGAGCTGGCTGCAACCTGAGGTCGAGCTGAATTATGTTCGTACCAGCCCATTCGACATCGAATCCTTGGCGGTCACCGGCGGCCTGGTAATCACGCCGGCTCCGAATCTCACCTTATTGGTCGGAGTGCAACAGACCATTGAAGGGCGCAATACCGACCGAGTCACCCGCAAGATCGCCTCGGTTCAGTGGAAGCATTGAGCATGAGTTCGAAGCGTCGCCAAAGCAGCATACAGGAGTATCTCGATGAAGCTCCCATCTGGGAGGATGGCACGCCGGTCACCACCCCCCTACTGACCTCCCTGCAGTGGTGGATCTGGGTGCTGGCGGCCTCGGGCAAATTCTTCGAGGGGAAGGTTGTGTTTCTGACCGGAGTGGCCTTGCCGCTTTTGACCCAAGAGTTTCAGCTGAGCCAAGTAGAAAAAGGCATGATTGGCTCGGCCACCCTGTTTGGAATCCTGGTGGGCGCGCTCACCCTAGGCGACCTCTCGGACCGGTTTGGCCGCAAGAGGATGTTCATCATCGAGATGTTGCTCTTCATCGGCTTTCTCATCGCTCTCTGCCTGGCTGGAAACGTTTCTGTCCTCATCGCTTGCCTGTTTGGCCTAGGACTGGCCCTCGGTTGCGACTATCCCACCGCTCACCTGATCGTCAGCGAATGCACCTCCAGCCAAGTTCGCGGACGACTGGTGCTGGGCGCTTTCGCCTTTCAGGCGCTGGGCGCACTATTCGGAACGGTGGTCGGCTACGCGGTGCTCTCGCTGAACCCCGAGTTGTCGGCTTGGAGACTCATGTACGCCGTGGCCATCATCCCCGCGGCGATCGCCACGATCGGGCGCTTTTTTATCCCAGAAAGCCCTCATTGGCTTTACCGTAACGGACGTGTTGAGGAGTCTGAGGCAGCCCTGGGCAAACTCTTGCGCCGCCAGCCACCCTATCCGAAGAGCGTGAACCTGCACCCCCAGGCAGAGGAGGTGGGAGTGTCTTCCCAAGCAGGCCTGTTTTCCAAGAAGCATCGTCGGGCTACGGCCTTGGCCTCGATCCCGTGGTTTTTGCAGGATCTGAGCACTTACGGAATCGGAATCTTCACTCCCACCATCCTGGCCGCAACCTTCGGCCAAGAGGTGCACGCCCATAGTGTGGCCAGCCTGATCCAAAGCACGGAGCAGGCGGCTAAGGGGGCAGCGTTTCTGGATATCTTGCTGATCGTCGGAATCATCGGGGCCGTTTTGCTCACCGACAAGGTGGGACGGATTAAGCTGCAGGTCTGGGGTTTCATCGGCTGCGCCTTGGGTTTGACCATGGCGGCCTGCTCGAACGCTCTGCCACCGAGCGCAGCCATGCCCATGCTTTTTGCCGGATTCATGCTCTTCAACTTCATGACCAACGTGGGGCCGAATGCCCAAACCTATCTGTTGGCCGGCGAAGTCTTTCCCTTGGGGATCCGAGGTCGAGGTGCGGGGTTCGCTGCGGCGGTGGGGAAAGTGGGAGCCGTCCTGACCTCTTTTCTCTTTCCTATCTTGCTCAAAGACCTCGGGGTCTCGCTGTTGCTGGCCCTACTGATCGCCGCTTCCCTGCTGGGCGCCGTGGTGACTCATGTCTTGCGAATTGAAACGCGAGGTCGCTCTCTCGAAGACCTCGGATAGAACTGCGGGCTGAGGAGAGAGACTCAGAGGTCAGTGAAGGGCAGATTTCGGCAGCGGTACGGGGCTTCACGCTTGTGGACACGCTTCTTCGCCGCGACTTTTCGGGGTTTGTGGGCTGGTGTCGCTGAGTGTGGGGACATGGCCTGGGGCTAGGTTTTACGGGGTTTGTGGAGTTTTTGCTCTTGGCTTGAGTGTTGTCGCTTGTCGTGCTTTTTGGCGGAGTTGACACACATTTTGGGGCACAAATTCACTTGCTCTAATCGTGACTTCTGTGGGGTTCAGGTCAGGCTTGCCCGCGATACGTTTTAGGTCAAAAATTGGACAAGTTCAGACCTAGCTGAGGCTGGAAGACCAAATTTGTAGCAGATCTCCGAGGATGAAATTTCACAATCGTTTGGGGAACCTCGGTTGAAAAAATGGCGGTTGAGGATGCGGAAGGCGGACAGTTGGTCGATGGAGGCTGAATCCTCCGCTTGGTGTGTGATTGAATTTCTTCCATCCCGATCGACGGTAACAGCCCGCGCCGACAACAGGAGGTCAACGCAAGGTCCGGATCAGACCAAAGTAGAATCGTTGTTGGTGGAAATCGACACGGCCTCCGAAGCCCAAAAACTCAAGAGCTTGAAAGCCGAGATCAGGAGCCTCCTACTAGAAATTCTAGACGATCCAAGTCCCAGAATTTCAAACCATACTGCTTACAAGATCGAAGTGGGGGTCGGAGTTAGCCAGAGAGAGTATATCCAGGAGGAATACTCTCCGCACAGGATATATCC